>CAZYCX010000182.1:0-1513 GCA_964645875.1 uncultured Acidimicrobiaceae bacterium | reverse complement strand
CCCGCGGATCGATCCCGACCTCGGAGAGCCGGGCGATCTCCGCGTCGAGATCGTCGACCCGGAACGACACCACCGTGGTCGACGGCCCGGGTTGCCTGATTCCCTGGTGCAAGGCGAACTTCGTCTCCCCGTCCACATCCATCACCTGCCAGGTCTTGTAGAGAGGCCCGGGCTCGAATCCGACGGTCTGATACCACTCGAGTGCGGCTTCGAGGTCGTTGACCCAGATGAACACGGTGTCTACTTGGAGTGTCACGGGCCATAACCTATACCGGGATACCGATGTTCGACACCCTCACCAAACGCTTGGAGTCGGTCTTCTCCACCCTGCGGGGGAAGGGGAAGCTCTCCGACAAGGACATAGACACTGCGCTGCGCGAGGTCCGTCTCGCACTGCTCGAGGCAGACGTCAACGTCGCCGTCGTCAAGTCCTTCCTGGCCAGGGTCAGGGAGCGGGCGCGGGGAGAGGACGTCGCCACGTCGATAACGCCGGGTCAGCAAGTCATCAAGATCGTCCACGAGGAGCTCATCGCCACACTGGGATCTGAGACCGCTGCGCTGGCCAAGGGCACCCCACCTCTGGTCATCCTGATGGTCGGCCTGCAGGGCTCGGGTAAGACCACCACGGCGGGCAAGCTGGCCAATCAGCTCAAGAAGCAGGGCAAGCGCCCACTCCTGGTGGCTGCCGACCTCCAGCGCCCGGCCGCCATCGACCAGCTCGAGACCCTGGGAGGCCGGATCGACGTGCCGGTCCTCGTCGACCGCAAAGGGAAGGCTCCGAAACTGGCCAGGTCGGCGCTGAAGGAGGCGGCGAGCACCGGCCGCGACGTGATCATCGTCGACACCGCCGGTCGCCTCCAGATCGACGACACCCTCATGAAGGAGTTGGCGTCGGTGCGAAAAGCCGTCGACCCCGACGAGGTCCTGTTGGTTGTCGACGCCATGACCGGCCAGGACGCGGTAAACGTGGCGGAAGGGTTCCAGCGTCAGATCGGGCTCACCGGGGTCGTCCTCTCCAAGCTCGATGGCGATGCCAGGGGAGGAGCGGCGATCTCGGTTCGAGAGGTCACCGGTGCCCCGGTCAAGTTCGCCGGCGTGGGAGAAGGGCTCGACGACCTCGAGGCGTTCCACCCCGAGCGCATGGCGAGCCGGATCTTGGGCATGGGCGACGTTCTCACCCTGATCGAGAAAGCCGAGACCGCCTTCGATCAGGACGAGGCGGAGAAGGCCGCGATGAAGCTGCAGAAGGGCGAGTTCACCCTCGAGGACTTCCTCGACCAGTTCCAGGCGATGAAGTCGATGGGGCCTCTCCAGGACATTCTTGCTATGCTGCCGGGGTCCGGTTCGCTCCTGCGTGAGGTCGAAGTTGACGATCGCGACCTCAAGAGGGTCGAGGCCATCATCCAGTCGATGACACCCGAGGAGCGGCGGACCCCCAAGATCATCGGCGGTAGTCGCAAACGCCGAATCGCGGCCGGATCGGGCACCACGCCCCAGGACGTGAATCGGGTCC
>CAZYCX010000181.1:0-1536 GCA_964645875.1 uncultured Acidimicrobiaceae bacterium | reverse complement strand
CGACTATCTGAGCGGCTGGCAGCAAGGCACCTGACCCACCACCTTCCGCGAACCCTGGGTTGCAGGCCCCGCTGAGCGAAGTCCAGCGCCCTCAGATCAACCCTGGGTTGCAGGCCCCGCTGAGCGAAGTCCAGCGCCCTCGGTTCGCGTGGCCAAAGTCGCGTTGTGGTTTCTGTCGCCGGCTGCCGATATGGAGAGAGAACATGATTTGTCTCTGCTGTCACCAACCCGGTGCGGGTCGCCTCTGTCGTGACTGCAAGTCTTCGATCCGCCCTGCTCCAGACCGCCTCCTCACCGGCGGGCTCCCGGTGGTGGCTGCGTTCGAGCACGACGGGGCGGCCAAGACGCTGATCCACCATCTCAAGTACCAGGGTGTCGTGGCGGCCGCCGAGCTCGCGGCCGAACTGCTCGCCGATCGTCTGCCCCGTCTTCCCCTCGTGCCCGTCCCCAGGGCGCTGTCTCGCCGTCTCAAATACGGGGTCGACCCGGCACGGGTGATCGCCGCCTCGCTGGGACGCAGACTCGAAGTCCCTGTGATCGGAGCTCTCGCCCCCCACCTGCACACACCCCGACGGGCCGGGCGTGATCACTCACGCTCCGTCCCTCCGTTCCGGGTGCGAAGAGTCCCGCCGGCCCCCGTGATCCTCGTCGACGACGTGGTCACCACGGGTGGCACGGCGACGGCCGCGGCTGCGGCACTGGGTGTGGACAGGGTGCGGTCGGTCGCCGCGGTGAGCGTCGTCCCCCAGACGTCTAACGTGACCGCCGCAATGACTAGTCACAGCCAGGATTGGACGTAGTTTGGCCAGAATTCTGATAGTCGATGACGCCGAGTTGTTCCGCGAAGCGCTGAAGGCGGCCTTCACCCAGGAGGGTTTCCATGTCGTGGGCGTCGCTGCCGATGCGATGGCGGGCATCGACCTCGCCCGAGAGCATGAGCCCGACCTGGTGATGCTCGACCTCCTCATGCCAGGCATGTCGGGTCTCGAAGTGGTGGGCACGATCCAGAAGGAGAGCCCGCGCAGCCGGGTCGTGCTCCTGACCACCTCCGAGTCTGCCGAAGACCTCCTCGCCGCGATCAAGGCCGGAGCCTCGGGGTACCTCACCAAAGACACCCCACTCCCGCGGCTCGCCTCCGCGATGCGTGACGTTCTCGACGGGGGAGCGGCGGTATCTCCGGCGATGGGGGGAAAGCTGTTCTCCGCTCTGCGCGACATCCTCCGCCACAACGGGTCGATGAGCGCGCGCCGTCCGGAGTTGACGGGACGTGAAGTGGAGATCCTCGGGATGGTCGGCGAAGGCAAGACCTCAAAGGAGATCGCAGACGTGCTGTACATCTCCGAGAACACGGTGCGTAACCACGTGCGCAACATCCTCGACAAGCTGGGGATGAAGTCCCGGTTCGAAGCGGTCAACTGGGCTTATCGGGAAGGCCTGATCGAAATCAGGTAGCGCCGAACCATGTGGTCAATCTCCGCCGCCCGGTACCATGGTGGAGCCAGATGCCCATCTTTCAGAAGGTTCTCCGTGCTGGCG
>CAZYCX010000180.1:0-1565 GCA_964645875.1 uncultured Acidimicrobiaceae bacterium | reverse complement strand
CTTGATCGGATCAGCACCAGTGAGATCACCCAGGCTGGAGGGTGTCTCCCCGCCTCGATGAGCGGATGCACTGCATGGGTGGTTCGGGCATGGACCCACCTCGCCGGTGAGGAGGAGAGCCCCGAGCACGGTTTCCTGCTGATCCCCGAGGCATACGAGCAACTCGCCATCGGGGGAGACTTCGACAGTGCAGCCCTTTCGGCGGCCCGTGCCATCGAGATCGGGCGTCGCCACGACGAGCCGGATCTGGTGGCCTTCGCTCTGGTGATCGAAGGCCGCGCCCTGGTGAGATCAGCCAGGGTCGAAGAGGGGACGGAACGGCTCCAGCAGGCGACCAGCGAAGCGGTTTCGGGACGGGTCTCCGCTCCCATTGCCGGGATCGTGCTCTCCTCGGCGGTGGAGACAGCCGGGGAGGTGTTTGACGTGGAGCGTCTCGAGGAGTGGGTCGATCTGCTGGCGGGATGGTGTGACACCCAACAAGGGATGGTTGTCTTCCGGACCCGGGAGATGATGTACCGGGCAGGGCTACAACTGCTTCGTGGGGACTGGGATGAGGCACAGGTCCTGGCCAGGCAAGCGGCCGAGCGGGCTGTCGCCGAGGACGACATGGTGCTAGCCGGAGTCGCCAGATACCAGGCGGGGGAGGTGCACCGGCTACGCGGGGAGCTGGAGGCGGCTGAGGAGATGTTCGGCGAATCGGGGAGGTTGGGTCACGACCCCCAGCCGGGGTTGGCTCTCCTTCACATGATGCGGGGTGACAACTCGCAAAGCTCCGGTTCCGTGGGCCGGGCCCTGGCCGAGAATAAGGACCCTCTGCACCGGGCCAGTCTTCTCTCGGCTCAGGTCGAAATCCTGCTCGCTTCCGGGGACACGGCGGCCGCATCAGAGTCGGCAGAAGAACTGGCCGAAATCGCCAACTCGTACGGCGGTCCGGTCCTGGAGGCGACCGCAGCTCATACCCGAGCGGCGGTGCTCCTAGCGGAGGGGCGGGCTCTCCCAGCTCTCGAGTCCTGCCGACGAGCACGCAGGGTGTGGCAGCATCTCGATCTTCCCTTCGAGGAGGCCCATGCCCGGACCCTCATCGCCCGGTCGTGCCGGGCTCTCGACGACGAAGTGACCGCTGTCATGGAGTTGGAGACCGCCCGCAGCATCCTCACCCGCTTGCAGGCCAGGCCTCGTCTGACCGAGGTCGAGTCGCTGCTCGGCGAGCATCCTCCGTCAGACCACGGGCTAACCCAACGCGAGCTGGAGGTGCTGCAACTGGTGGCTGCCGGGATGACCAACGCGCAAATTGCCGGAGAGCTGATGGTGTCGGTGAGGACCGTCGACACCCATGTCAGCAATATCCTCACCAAGCTGGGGGTGTCCTCCCGCTCCGCAGCCACCGCGTATGCCTTCAGCCACGAACTGACATGAGCCCCATGAGCCATCCTGAAACGGCCGAATGGTACGAGCGGGGAGAGGAATCGTGGCTACTCGAGGATCTCGCCAGGTCTCTGGCCGACGCCGCCAAGGTGACGACGGGCGACCGGGTCCTCGACGTGGGATGCGGGACGGGAATCGTG
>CAZYCX010000179.1:0-1607 GCA_964645875.1 uncultured Acidimicrobiaceae bacterium | reverse complement strand
GACGTGGTCTTCCTGACGAGGTCCTCGCCTGGATGGAGACCACCGCACCCGTCGTCGCCGTCGACTATCCGACCGGCCTCGATCCCGACACCGGCAAGGTCGACGAGAAGGCGTTCCACGCAACCGAGACGGTCAGCTTCTCCACCCTCAAGACCGGTCATCTGCTGGGAGAGGGTCCCGATCATTGCGGTCAGGTGACCATCGCCGACATCGGCATCCACGGCGGGGAGCCTTCGATGTTCGTCGCCGAAGCCTCCGACGCTCCCCGCCCCCGACGAAAGAGAGAGACCCACAAGTGGTCCGCCGGCTCCGTCCTCGTCCTAGCCGGGTCTTCCGGGCTCGTGGGAGCGTCGGTCCTCGCCGGGAGAGCCGCGCTGAATTTCGGAGCCGGGACCGTCTATCTCGTCTCCGACCGAGTCGACCAAGTGCAACAGATCGCTCCCGAGCTCCCCGCTCTCGACCTCGAGACGGCCGCCGAGTCGCTCGATCGCTTCGACGTCGTCATCGCCGGCCCGGGGCTCGCCACCGGCGATGCTGCCGCGGTGCACCCCATCCTCAGCCGGGCGGCGAATGTCGTGCTCGACGCCGGCGGTCTCACCCCGGCCACCCTGCGGGCCGCGAAAGAAGGGGACGCCAACGTGGTCGTCACCCCGCACGACGCCGAGTTCATCCGGGTCGCCGGTGTCGGAGCGGGAGTCTACGCGGTCCGCTCCTTCGCCGAGCGGGAGGGCATCGTCGCGCTGCGGAAAGGCAACCCCACCATGATCAGCGATGGGGATCTACCGGTGCTGGTGGACACGGGAGGACCGGAGCTCGCCTCCATCGGCACCGGCGACGTTCTCGCCGGCATGATCGGCGCCCTCTGGGCACGCGGGGTCGGGCCGACGCAGGCCGCCGTCTCCGCCGCCTACTGGCACGGGGTCGCCGGGGCCGACCTGGCATCGCACGAAACCGTCACCGCAGACGTGCTCGCCGACTACATATCCCTCTACGCATGGTGAGACCCACCTACGTCGAGGTCGACCTCGACGCCATCGCCCACAACGTCGGTGCGTTCGAGCGCTTCATCGCTCCGTCGCAGGTATGCACCGTGGTGAAGGCCGATGCCTATGGCCACGGCGACGTTCCGGTGGCCAACGCCGCCCTCGAGGCCGGCGCCGATCTCCTCGCAGTGGCTCTGGTCGAGGAGGGAGCGCGGCTCCGTGAGGCGGGAGTCGGGGCGCCGATCCTCCTCCTCAGCGAGCCGGAGCCGGACGCCGCCAACGAAGTGGCGGAGTGGGATCTGACCCCAACCGTCTACACACTTCCCTTCATCGAAGCCCTCGCTGCCACCCGCAATAGGCACGAGGTCCATCTGAAGCTCGACACCGGCATGCACCGTGTCGGCGCGGCTCCGGAAGCCATCGACGGGCTGGTCGCCGCGATCGACGACGCCTCGAATCTGGATCTGGTCGCATTCTGGACTCATTTCTCCGTGGCCGACGAGGATCCGGACTACACCAGAGCCCAGATCGACCTGTTCGATCGAGTAGTGGCACACCACGACCCGCCGGTCACCCATCTCGCCAACACCGCCGGTGCCGTCCTGTTCCCGGAGGCTCGTCGCA
>CAZYCX010000178.1:0-1614 GCA_964645875.1 uncultured Acidimicrobiaceae bacterium | reverse complement strand
GGGTTGAGCGCGGTGACCACGATGGCGTTCTTCTCCACCAGCTCCCGGGCCCGCTCCTCGTTGGCCTCGAGGCCGTCGACGCAGCGCTCGGCGAACGTGTCGGCGGCGTTGGCGAGCAGGTCGATCGACTCGAGGAGGTTGTGGGCGATGACCGGCATCATCACGTTCAGCTCGAAGTTGCCGTTGGCCGCTCCCCAGGTGATGGCGGTGTCGTTCCCGATGACCTGGGCGGCGACCATCATCATCATCTCCGACATCACCGGGTTCACCTTCCCGGGCATGATCGACGACCCCGGCTGGAGCGCCTGGAGCCGCAGCTCGGCGATACCCGAGGTGGGGCCCGACCCGAGGAGGCGGATGTCGTTGGCGATCTTGAAGAACGACCCGGCGATCGTCTTCAGCACGCCCGACGCCATGACCGTGGCGTCCTTGCCCCCCTGTGCCTCGAAGTGGTCGTCGGCCTCCCGGTAGGGGAACCCGGAGCGCTCGGTCATCAGGGCGATGACCGACGCCGCGTAACCCTCGGGGGCGTTGAGGCCGGTGCCGACGGCGGTGCCGCCCAACGCCAGCTCCGCCAGCTCGGGCAACACCTTCTCCACCCGCTGCGCCCCTTTACGCACCTGGGTGGCGTAGCCGGCGAACTCCTGGCCCAGGGTCACGGGGGTGGCGTCCATGAGGTGGGTCCTCCCCGACTTGACCACGTCGGCGAACTCCGAAGCCTTCGCCTCCAGCGCCCCGGCCAGCTTGTCCAGAGCCGGGAGCAGCTCCTCCCGCAACGCCGCCACCGCGGCCACGTGGATGGCGGTGGGAATCACGTCGTTGGACGACTGCCCGAAGTTGACATGGTCGTTGGGGTGGACGTCGCCCTCACCGAGCAGCTGGTTGGCGCGGGCGGCGATCACCTCGTTGGCGTTGGTGTTCGTCGACGTCCCCGACCCGGTCTGGAAGATGTCGAGTACGAACTGGTCGTCGAGCTCGCCCTCCATCACCTCGTCGGCGGCCCGGCGGATCGCGTCTGCCTGCTCCCGGTCGAGGTGGCCCATCTCGGCGGCCACGGTCGCCGACGAGCCCTTCTGCAGCCCGAGGGCCCAGATGAAGCGACGGCTGAAGCGAAGGTTGGAGATGGGGAAGTTGTCGACGGCTCGCTGGGTGGAGGCCCCGTAGAGGGCGTCGGCGGGGACTTTCACCTCACCCATCGAGTCCTCCTCGATGCGATATTCCATGGATCGCAGGGTACCTGCACCGTCGGTGGACCCGTCCTCGTCCGCTTCCGTGCGCCCCAGGGCCGGTATACCGGCTCCACAGCATTAGGAAACAGGTCAGTCGCCGGCGACGAAGAAGAGCCAGTTGCCGGTCTCGTCGACGCCGACGCGCCAGCCGGCGTAGGCTCCGAACTCTGCGATCTGGTCGATCTCCTGCTGGGTGTAGATGGTCCCGAGTTCATCGATGTATTCGGCAGGGATCTCATCCCACGTGTCGTATGCAAAGGCGGCCGGCCACACGTAGATGGCACCTCGGTCCCCGCTTTCCACAATCGCATGGCTGGTGCCGAGCACCTGGAGGAGGGTGCCGAGTTGACCGGTCCCTTCGGCTTCCCAAAGCTCCAGGTTCTCA
>CAZYCX010000177.1:0-1675 GCA_964645875.1 uncultured Acidimicrobiaceae bacterium | reverse complement strand
GGCATCGCCGTCATCTGCACCTTCAGCGCCGCCCAGGCCCCCACCACGGCACCGACGGCGAGACCGGCTGCGACCACCACCCAGTTGATGATCCCCGCGGTGACCAGCGTGATGACGATCGCGGCCAGCATCCCCACGGCGGCGATCCGGTTCCCGGAGCGCGCAGTGTTGGGTGCGCTCAGACGCTTGAGCCCGACGATGAAAGCGACCGCCGCGGCGAGATAGAGGATCGCGGTCACGAGGACGGCTCCTGTCTCCGTTGCGATCGGCTCTTGAACATCTCCAGCATGCGATCGGTGACGAGGAACCCGCCCACCACGTTGACCGTGGCGGTCACGACCGCCAGGAACCCGAGGACCTGGGCGAGATTGGCGTCACCGACGCCGGCGGCGGTGACCGCCCCGATGATGGTGATACCGGAGATGGCGTTGGCTCCCGACATCAGCGGAGTGTGCAGGGTCGGGGGAACCTTGCTGATGACCTCGAAACCGACGAAGGCGGCGAGGACGAACACCGTGATCCCGACTATCAGTGGGCTCATTGCCCGTTTTCCATTCCCATTGCCTTTCGGACGTCGGGATGCCTGACCTCGCCGTCATGGGTGATGCAGGCGCCCGACACGATCTCGTCCTCGAAGTCGAGGCTGAGTGCTCCGTCGTCATCGGCGAGCCGATCGAGGAGCGACACCAGGTTGCGGGCATACATCTGGCTGGCGTCATGGGCAACCCTGGACGGGAGATCGATGGGCCCGATGATCTTGACCCCTCCGTGCTCGACGGTCTCGCCGGGCCGGGTCAGCTCACAGTTGCCACCGGTGGGCGCGGCCACGTCGACGATCACCGACCCCGGTCGCATCCCCTCCACCATCGGGGCCGGTATGAGCGAGGGGGCCGGCCGTCCCGGGATCTGAGCCGTGGTGATGACGACATCGGAGTCGGCCACCACTGCCGCGAGCGCCTCCTGCTGGCGACGCTTGGTCTCCTCCGACACTTCTTTGGCGTATCCGGACTCCTCCGCCGCATCTTCCTCGACCGGGGCGGCGACGAAGCGGGCTCCGAGACTCTCGATCTGCTCTTTGACCTCGGGACGGATGTCATATGCCGACACCGAGGCCCCGAGCCGCCGGCCAGTGGCTATCGCCTGGAGCCCGGCGACCCCGGCACCGAGCACGAGCAGCTTCACCGGCGGGATGGTCCCGGCGGCGGTGGTCAGCATCGGGAAGAATCTGGGGGTCTCGATGGCAGCGAGCAGAACGGCGAAATACCCGGCCGCCGTGGCTTGCGACGAGAGGGCGTCCATGCTCTGCGCCAGGGTGGTCCGGGGAATCGACTCCATGGCGAAGGCGGTGATCCGGCGCTCGGTCAGCACGGTCACCAGCTCGTCGAGTTGGAACGGGTCGAGAAACCCGACGAGAACCGAGCCTTTCGGCACGCGGGTGACCTGGTCGGGCGAGGGTGGGCCCACAATCAGGGTCAGGTCGGCGCCCGGATAGGGATCATCGGCCACCTCGGCGCCGGTGTCGGTGTAGGCTTGGTCGGCGAAGCCCGCGGGCGCGCCCGCACCCGACTCGACCACGATCTCGTGACGCTCCTCCATGAGACGCAGCGCCACCTGGGGAGTCATCGCTACCCGTCGTTCACCTGGCCCTTCGGCGGGAACCGCAATTCGCATCGGG
>CAZYCX010000176.1:0-1698 GCA_964645875.1 uncultured Acidimicrobiaceae bacterium | reverse complement strand
AGAACGAAGACCTGAAAGAGAAGTGGAATCAGCGTGACCTCGAGCCCGTCTGAGACCGAAACACAACAGACCGAGGGCGAGGAGACCGAGGCGCCGGAGCCCGAGGCACATCCACTTCAGGAGTTTGCCGACCGGGTCGCCGACGTCGTCGGAGGGTCGGCTGAGATCCAATTCGACACCGTCAAGGTGAGGATTGCCTCCGAGTCGTGGATCGAAGCCCACCGGACCGCACGTGACCAGCTCGACCTGGTGTACTTCTCCTGGCTGTCCGCAATCGACTGGCGAAACGAGGTCCAGGTTGGCGATCCGCCCGACGACGAGGTCGAGGAGCGTATCGAGCTGCTCAGCGCCCTCTCTGACGTGACCGACGGAAACCTGGTGGTGATGTCGACCGACCTCCCGTCCGAGCCCCCGGAGATCGACAGCCTCGTCGAGGTCTACGCCGGCGCCGAGTGGCATGAGCGCGAGGCCTACGAGATGTTTGGGATCGAGTTCGTCGGTCATCCCAACCTGATCCACCTCTATCTGCCCGATGCGTTCGTCGGTAACCCGCTGCGCAAGAGCTATCCGTTGCTGAGCCGCGAGGTGAAGCCCTGGCCGGGCAAGGTCGACGTCGAAGCCATGCCCGAGAGCGACGACTCCGACGAGCCGTCCACTGAGAACCCCGAGTCGTGACCATGGACGCCGACACCATCCGCCACCTCAGTGAGACTTCGGTCTCGGTCGAGCTCGAGACCCCCGAGATGACGCTCAACATCGGGCCTCAGCACCCATCGACCCACGGGGTGCTCCGGCTCGTGGCCAGGGTCGACGGCGAGCGCTGCTTCGATGTCCGGCCGGTGATCGGATACATGCATCGCGGCTACGAGAAGCTGTCGGAGGTGCGTACCTATCCCCAGATCACCACAATCGTCAACCGCATCGATTGGGTCTCCGGCTATGCCAACGAGGTCCCCTTCATCGTCGCCACCGAGAGGCTGATGGAGGTGGAGGTCCCCGAACGGGCCCAGTACATAAGGCTGATCCTCACCGAGATGGCCCGGATCGCCTCACATCTGGTCTTCAATGCCTCCTACCCGTTGGAGCTGGGTGCCGCCACCCCCCTGTTCTTCGCCCTTCGCGAGCGAGAGCGTGTGCTCGACCTGCTGGAGGGGGTGACCGGGGGCCGGTTCCACCCCAACTTCAACCGCATCGGCGGGGTCAAGCCGGTGTATGCAGCCGGATCACAGACCCGTAAGCTGCCCCAGGACCTCCCCGCAGGCTTCCTCCAGGAGACCCGGGACGCCATGGACAAGGTCGCCAACGCGGTGGACGAGCTCGAAGATCTGGTGGCAGGCAATGAGATCATCCTCGCCAGGACCAGGGGCATCGGCGTGCTGCCTCCCGAGGTGGGGGTGGCGTACGGAGTCTCCGGTCCCAACCTGCGGGCTTCCGGCGTTGCCTTCGACCTGCGCAAGAACCAGGACTATCTCCCATATGACCGCTTCGACTTCGACGTCATCACCGGTGAGAACGGCGACTGCTGGGATCGGTGGTACGTCCGCCTCCTCGAGATCCGAGAGTCGATCAAGATCATCCAGCAGGCGATCGACTCGATCCCGTCCGGCGACCTGCAGGCCAAGGTGCCCAAGATCATCAAGGTGCCCAAGGGCGAGACCTACGTTCGGGCCGAGAACCCCAAGGGCGAGATGGGCTACT
>CAZYCX010000175.1:0-1705 GCA_964645875.1 uncultured Acidimicrobiaceae bacterium | reverse complement strand
GCCTGTGTCCGGGGACGTCTCAACGTCCTGATCTCGGGTGGTACCGGCTCGGGCAAGACCACCACGCTCAACGTGGTCTCCGCCTACATCCCGGGTGACGAGCGCATCATCACCGTCGAGGACGCCGCCGAGCTCCAGCTGCACCAGGAGCACGTGCTCACCCTGGAGTCCCGCCCGGCCAACATCGAGGGCCAGGGGGCGGTGACGATAAGGGACCTGGTCAAGAACACCCTGCGTATGCGTCCCGACCGCATCGTCGTCGGTGAGGTCCGTGACGCCGCCGCATTGGACATGCTCCAGGCGATGAACACCGGTCACGACGGCTCGCTGACCACGGTCCACTCCAACTCGCCGCGGGACACCCTGTCCCGCATCGAGACGATGGTCCTGATGGCGGGATACGACCTGCCCGTGCGGGCCATCCGCGAGCAGATCGCCGCGGCTGTCGACCTCATCGTCCATGTCTCACGTCTCAAAGACGGCACCCGCCGTATCACCCACGTGACCGAGGTGGAGGGCATGGAGGGCGAGATCATCACCCTCCAGGACCTGTTCCTCTTCGACTACGGCATGGGTGTCGACGACGAGGGCATGTACAAGGGCCGTCTCAAGGCCACCGGCATTCGCCCCACCTTCTCAGAAGAGTTGGAGAACCAGGGCATCAGGCTCCCGGCCGATCTGTTCGATCCCGAGCCCTTCGCTCGGAGAGGACATTGAGGAGACTCCTCGCAGCTGTCGCCGCCCTGATGCTCCTGGCTGTGCCCGCCTGGGCGCAGGCCGGCCCGCAGGAGATCGAGATCGTCGACATCAACGGATCTCGATATCCCGAAGGTGGCCAGACGCAGATGGTCATCGAGTTCCGCAACTTCGCCGAGGAGCCGGACACGTCCGTCCTCGAGATATCGGTCAACGGCGAGCCGGTGTCCGATATGGAGGTACAACCCGTAGGCAACTCCGCGGTGCCGGTGGGTGTGGTCCTGGTGATCGACGCCTCGGGCTCCATGGGGGGCGCGCCCATCGACGAGGCCAAGGCGGCGGCAACCAGCTTCATCGATCAAGCCCGCGCCGAAGATCGGATCGCCATCGTCAGCTTTGCCGACGAGGTCCGGGTCTTGAGCGGGTTCACCGGCAACAAGCAGGCGCTGACCCAGGCAGTCGACGGCATCCAGGCGGAGGGGGAGACCGCATTCAACGATGCGGTGATCCAGGGCTTGTCTCTGTTCAACCAGGCCAACGCCCGCAACCTGCTCCCCAATCTGATCGTCCTCACCGACGGTGAGGACACCTCGTCGGAGGCAACTCTCGAAGAGGCTCTGGCCGCGGTCGATGCCAGCGACGTGAGGACCTTCGGGGTCGCCCTGGAAGGGTCGGACTTCAACCCCAACGCAGTGGAGCAGGTCTCCGCAGCCGGCAACGGCCTCTTCCTCTCTACACCCAATCCCGAGGCGCTCTCACAGCTCTACCAGGAGATCAGCCGGGAGATCAGCAACACTCTGGTCGCCCGTTTCGTATCCCCGATATCCACCCCGGGCGAGGTCGAGTTCGCCGTGGGGTACCAGAACCTGAGCTCGTCGCAGACCTTCGCCGTGTCCGGTTTCGCGGTGACCACGACCACCCAGCCGGGTCAGACCACGACCACCACCCTGGCCCCGCTGACCACATTCGTCGTCGAAAGCGGCGCCGTCCTCGACATCGACACGCTGAT
>CAZYCX010000174.1:0-1764 GCA_964645875.1 uncultured Acidimicrobiaceae bacterium | reverse complement strand
GCCACCCGGGAGCTCGCCGGCGAGTTGGGGCGAGACCCCGACGAGATCCTGTGGTCTTCGGCGGGACCGGGCGTCGCCGCCGAGAAGGAGTCGGACTACCGGGAGATGATGGAGGCGATGGCCGAAAGGACGGGCCACGACGTCGAGCACATCGAGAAGAGATGGGACGAGCGCGGGTACCCCCACGGCTCGGGCTCCAAGCCCGCCGAGATGATCGCCGCCCTCGAAGAGGCCGGATGTGAGCGCTTCTACCCCCAGGTGTTCCTCAGCGAGGACGCCCCGTCCCGGTTCGACACCATCTTCGACGCCTACATGGCCCGTTAGGGTCTCCCGAGACCGTTCTGTGCGGGTCTTTGGCGCGCTGAGCGCCACAAACCCGCACAGAAGTGCTTGGAAGGAGTGCGTTCTTGAAGTTCAGCTTGATGACCGAACCCCATCTCGGGGGCACCTACGACCAGCAGTTGGAGGCGGCGCGATGGTCCGAGTCCGAGGGACTGGCCTCGTTCGCCCGCTGCGACCACTACCTGTCGGGCGGGGACCCGACGCCAGACGCCACCGACGCCTTCGCCGTCCTCGCCGGCCTGGCCCGGGAGACCACCGACATCAGGCTCTGCGTCCTGGTGACCCCGATCACCTTCCGCCACCCGGCGGTGATCGTCAAGAACGCGGCCACCATCGACCAGATGTCGGGGGGACGTCTCGACCTCGGCGTCGGCACCGGGTGGATGGAGTTGGAGCACACCGCACTCGGCATGCCCTTCCCCGACTGGCCGGAGCGGTGGAGCCGGTTCGAGGAGGCACTCGACTACATCGATGCCGCTTTCGGCGACGGTCAAGGCAGCTTCGAGGGGGAGCACTACTCCCTCGACGCCGACGTGAAGCCCAACCCGACCGGCATCAGGACGATCATCGGAGGGAGCGGGCCCAAGCGGACCCCGACCCTCGCCGGAACCCGCGCCGACGAGTACAACTTCTTCCTCTGCCCCCCGGATGAGGCCCGCGACAAGGTGGCGGTGATGCGGGAAGCCGCCGGCGACCGGTCTGTGGAGGCAACGGTGATGGGCCCGGCCCTGGTGGGTCGGACCGACTCCGATTACCGGGAGCGTCTGTCCAAGGCTGCGGCGGGACGCGACCTGTCGCCGGAGGACTACGAGGAGCGGTTTGTCGAGCGCGGGTACATCGTGGGCACCCCCGACCGGGCCCGGGAGTCGGCGGCCGCCCTCGAGGAGGCGGGCGTCGAGCGGATCTACGTCCAGTGGCTCGATCTCTCCGACCTCGACGGCATGAGGGAAACGGTGTCGATCGTCCGTGGTGACTGATCTCCCCAACGCCAGCAGACGGCTTTTCGACACGGTCGACTTGGACCCTCAGGTGCATGTGTTCCCCGAAGGCACCAAGACCGCTGAGGACGCCGCCAACGCCATCGGCTGTCACGTCTCGGCCATCGTCAAGTCCCTGGTGTTCGTGGTCGGCGAGGAGCCGGTGGTGGCCCTGGTTCCGGGCGACCTGCGGCTCGACACCGCCAAACTCTCGGAGGTGGCCGGGGGCGGTGAGGTGCGCCGGGCCAGTCTCGACGAGGTGCGCGACGCCACCGGTTTCGCCGCCGGCGGCACTCCCCCGTTCGGTCACGCCACCGAGTTGCGGGTGTTCGCCGACCCGGAGCTGAGGCGCAACGACCCCGTCTGGGCGGCCGCCGGCACCCCGACCACGGTCTTCCCGATCTCCATCTCCGACCTCGACCGCCTCGCCTCCCCCGTCTGGGTC
>CAZYCX010000173.1:0-1784 GCA_964645875.1 uncultured Acidimicrobiaceae bacterium | reverse complement strand
ACCCGGATCCGGGATCAGCACGCCGGTCTGTGGGTGATGCATGTCGAGCCCGACGAGCCGGTGGCGCCATACGAGCCGGGCCAGTATGCGACCCTTGCGTTGGGACATTGGGAGCCTCGAGTCGACGATGCTTCCGAGGACTTCGTCTCCGATCCCTCGCTGTTCGTGAAGCTGGCACGCCGTTCCTATTCGCTCTCGAGCTCCATCCTCGCGGCGATGGAGCGTTGGAGCCGGGCCACCCCGACGAGCTCGAGTTCGACATCGTTCTGGTCGAGCCCGACGGCTCGAGGATCCCCGCCCTCACTCCCCGGCTCTTCGCCAAGCAACTCAGAGCGCCCTCCAGACCGACACTCCGACGGCCAGGTCTGTGAACGTGCACGTCGGGTGAGGTAGTCCCGAGGAGTTGTGAACGAGGAGTACTCCGGGCGGAGTTCCGTTCCACCGAGCGCCCTCTTGGAGACTCACTCCATGAATGTCTGGAGCTCAATCCAGATCGCTCGGAGCCACGATGTGGTGGGAACGAAATGAGCCACCTCACCCCCGTCGGGTTTGGAGTAGGGTCGGCAGCGACGCGGCATCAGCGTCATCCTTGATCAACGAGAGGGGATCTCGATGCGCAAGAGAATCGCTATCTTGTTCACCGCCCTGGCGATGCTGGTGGCCAGCGCCGCCCCCGCCGGGGCCATACAGTTCGGCAACGTCGACGGTGACGACCATCCCTATGTGGGGATGGTGCTCTTCTTCGACGCCCGGGCAGAATCCTGGTTCCGCTGTTCGGGGTCGATGATCAACACGACGGTGTTCATCACCGCCGGTCACTGCGTTTTCGCGGTGGGTCTCGACGGGGAGTTGACCGCCACGTTGCGTGACGGCAACGACGCCTGGGTCAACCTGGATACCGAGATCGTCCTAGGGGCGGGGTTCCCGCCGTTCGACCCCGAAGACCCATACGAGCCGAGAGCCGACTTCCTCAACACCGATCCCGACTGGACCCGGGCGGAGAAGGTGTCGGCGCACCCGGCCTACGCCGACTTTGCCGGCTTCCCGAACACCAGCGACATAGGGGTGGTCATCCTCAGCGAGGGTCTGACCGTGAGCCGCTACAGCTCCCTGCCGGGTGTCGGCGACGCCAACGCCCTGGTGGTGGGGGCGGTGGCGCTGCGTGCCCGGCCCACGATCGTCGGTTACGGGCTCCAGGGGGTGTTTCCCAACGTCATCGCCGACCTGACACGGCACAACGGCGACCCGTTCGTCAAGGAGCTGAACAGCGCGAATACCGGCGGGTGGAACATCCATCTCTCCGGTGACCCGGGGAAAGGCAACGGCAAGGGCAGCGCCTGCTTCGGTGACTCCGGGGGCCCAGTCCTGGCACCAGGGAGCGACACCATCCTTGGGGTGGGGAGCTTCGTCCTCAACCCGGGCTGCACCGGCGCCAGCTTCTACTACCGGGCCGACACCAACCACGCCCTCGACTGGATCCGACAGTACGCCGAACTCTGATCGCGGAGGCAACATGGAGGGGGCCCTCTTCAGGCCCCCTCCACCGGGCTTAGGCGATCAGAATCGCCCCGGCGAAATGACGATGAAGCTAGTGGGCCGAGTCTGACGGTCAGTCTGTCAAGATCCCCCCGGCAGCTCGTGAACCTGCCCTAGCCCGGTTCCAGCCAACTCTCCCGACTCCATGACCCAACTCCACGCCCGCGCCTGATCCCACTCCGGCCAGCGGCGTAAACCGAGCTAGCCGGCCGAGCGGCGTTGCGCCTCGGCCACCGCGATGGCGGTCA
>CAZYCX010000172.1:0-1803 GCA_964645875.1 uncultured Acidimicrobiaceae bacterium | reverse complement strand
CGATGGCGTCGAGCAGGAGCTGGACTCCCTTGTTCTTGAAGGCGGATCCGCAGAAGACCGGGGTGAAGTCGTTGGCGATGGTGCCGATCCGCACCCCCTCGTGGATCTCCTTCGCGGTGAGGTCGCCGGTCTCGAGATACGAGTCAAGAAGCTCCTCGGAGGTCTCGGCCACGGTCTCGAGCAGCTTCTCGCGGTAGGCGGCGGCTTGGTCGGCCAGCTCGTCGGGTATGTCCACGGTCTCCCAGACCTTGCCGTCGTCTCCCTTCCAGATGTGCCCCTTCATCTCGACGAGGTCGATGACGCCCATGAAGTCGACCTCACTGCCGATGGGGATCTGCATGACCAGAGGCTTTGCGCCGAGACGCTCGACGATCGAGTCGACGTCGTAATAGAAGTCGGCCCCGGTCCGGTCGAGCTTGTTGATGAAACAGATGCGGGGCACGCCATAGCGGTCGGCCTGTCGCCAGACCGTCTCGGACTGTGGCTCGACGCCGGCGACACCGTCGAACACGGCCACCGCCCCGTCGAGGACACGGAGGGCACGCTCGACCTCAACGGTGAAGTCGACGTGGCCGGGCGTGTCGATGATGTTGATCAGGTGCTCGTGCCAGATGCAGGTGGTGGCGGCGGAGGTGATGGTGATGCCACGCTCCTGCTCCTGCTCCATCCAGTCCATGGTGGCGGAGCCCTCGTGGACCTCACCGATCTTGTAGTTACGGCCGGTGTAGTAGAGGATGCGCTCGGTGAGAGTGGTTTTGCCCGCGTCGATATGAGCCATGATCCCGATGTTTCGGGTCCGGCTCAGCGGCACCTCACGAAGGTGATGCAGCGAGTTGTCGTTGCTCATTTTCTTCTACTACTCCAGCTCGTTATGAAGTTGTGAACGTCCCTCGTCCGGCGGTTCGGGCCTCTGGATTTCGAGCCCGCCTGCTGGAACGTTCGGGTAGGTCTTGTCAGTTGCCCGCCGGGATTACCAGCGGTAATGGGCGAATGCCTTGTTGGACTCCGCCATCTTGTGGACGTCTTCCTTGCGCTTCACGGCCGCCCCTGTGTTGTTCGAGGCGTCCAAGATCTCGTTGGCCAGCCGGAGCGACATCGTCGGCTCCCGGCGCTGACGGGCGTAGTTGACCAGCCAGCGGATTGCCAGACTGTTCTGGCGTCTCGGCGTGACCTCCACCGGAACCTGGTAGGAGCTGCCGCCGACACGGCGGGACCTCACCTCGACCGATGGCCTGATGTTGTCGACCGCCCGCTTGAGGACGACAGTCGGATCCTGGCTCGTCCGTTGCTCGATGGTCTCCAGGGCGTCGTAGACGATCGTGCGGGCCAGGTCCTTCTTGCCTTTGAGCAAGACCTTGTTTATGACCTGGCTTACTACCACGCTCCGGAACACCGGATCGGGCTCAGTGGTCCTCTTCTGTGCGGGAGCGCGTCGCATCAGGAATCCTTTTTCGATCCGTAGCGGCTGCGCGCCTGCTTGCGCTCGCTCACTCCGGCAGCGTCGAGTGCGCCCCGGACCACCTTGTAGCGGACTCCGGGCAGGTCCCGGACCCGCCCCCCGCGAACCAGCACCATGCTGTGCTCCTGGAGGTTGTGCCCCTCACCGGGGATATAGGCTGTGACCTCGACTCCAGAGGAGAGTCGGACACGACAAACCTTCCGAAGCGCCGAGTTCGGCTTCTTCGGGGTGACGGTGTAGACGCGCGTGCACACACCGCGACGCTGCGGTGCTCCTGCGAGCCCGGCGGTCTTGACCTTCTTCTTCTTTGGCTTCCTGCCCTCGCGGACAAGCTGCTCCATCGT
>CAZYCX010000171.1:0-1966 GCA_964645875.1 uncultured Acidimicrobiaceae bacterium | reverse complement strand
CCTTCCCAAGGTGGCCCACCGCGCCCTGGGCCGCTCCCTGGTCAGCCATGTCATCGCGGCTGCCTCCACCCTGGGGCCGGCCTCGACGGTGGTCGTGGTCGGCCATGGGGCCGAACAGGTCCGTTCCATCCTCCCAGAAGGCGTCATCGACGCCCTCCAGGCCGAACAGCTCGGCACCGGCCATGCCACCCAGATAGGTCTGGACGCACTGGGCCCCCTCGACCCCGACGACACAGTGATGATCCTGTACGGGGACACTCCGCTGCTCACCCCCGGGCTTCTCGACAGGCTCGCCGACCTCGACGAGGGGGAGAGCGCCCGTCTCATCTCCTCGCACTTGAGCGACCCGTCAGGCTACGGACGCGTCGTTCGGGACGGGTCCGGCCGGATCACTGGCATCGTCGAGCACCGCGATTGCTCGCCCGAGCAGCTGGGGATAGACGAGGTCAACGCGGGTATCTACGCCGTGAAAGCGGGGCCTCTCGCGGAGTCGTTGAAACGGGTGACCAACGACAACGCGCAGGGCGAGTATTACCTCACCGATGTAATCGGCATCCTCGTGGCCGAAGGTGACAGACTGTCAGCAGTCGAGGCGTCGCCCGAGGAGGTGATGGGTATCAACTCGCAGGATCAACTCGCCGTGGCTCGCAAGGAGTTGCGGATGCGGATCAACCAGAGGTTGATGGAGTCGGGCGTCGAGATCATCGATCCGGAACGCACCTACATCGACGAGGAGGTGACGCTGGCGCCCGGGGTGCGCATCTACCCGGGCACCCATCTCGAAGGAGCCACCACCGTCGGGCCCGGAAGCGAGGTGGGGCCCGACGTCTTCGCGGTCGATTCGACGATCGGGGCGAATACGAAGGTCTGGTACGCCGTCCTGCGTGGCGCGCAGATCGGCGACGGGTGCGAGGTGGGCCCCTACGCCTCGTTGCGCCCGGGGACCGTCCTCGAGGACGACTCCAAGATCGGGACATTCGTCGAGACCAAGAACACGATCATGGGCGAGGGTGCCAAGGCCAACCACCTCTCCTACCTCGGCGATGCCGATATCGGGGCCCGCACCAACATCGGTGCCGGTGTGGTCACTGTCAACTACGACGGGGTCAAGAAGTCGAAGACCGAGGTCGGCGAGGATGCCTTCATCGGCTCGGACACGATGCTGGTCGCCCCGGTCAAGGTGGGGGATCGCGGCAGCACCGGGGCGGGGTCGGTGATCACCAAGGACGTCAGCGACGACGCCCTGGCCATCGAGCGATCTGATCAACGGGAGATACCCGGCTACGCTCAGAAGCGCGAGGCGCGCAAGGCAGCCGAGAACGCAGAGGACTGACGTGGACATCGTCTCCCGCAATCGGATGATGGTCTTCACCGGGGGCGCCAACCAGCCCCTGGCGGAGGAAGTGGCCGATGTCCTCGGCATCCAGTTGGGGAAGATCGAGCGCTCCACTTTCGCCAACGGCGAGATCTACGTCCGACCAGTGGAGAGCGTGCGCGGCGCCGACTGCTTCGTGATCCAGAGTCACAGCGCCCCGATCAACGACAACATCATGGAGCAGCTGATCACGATCGACGCCCTGCGCCGGGCCTCGGCACGCCGCATCACCGCCGTCATCCCCTTCCTCGGCTACTCCCGCCAGGACAAGAAGGTCATGCCCCGGGAGCCGATCACCGCCCGACTCATGGCCGATCTCTTCATGGAGGCCGGAGCCGACCGGCTGGTGTCGGTCGATCTCCACACCGGGCAGCTCCAGGGCTTCATCTCCAAGCCGTGGGACTCCCTCACCGCGCTGCCGATCATCACCGACTATCTGAGCGGGCGGCTCAACGGCAAGACCACCGTCCTCTCACCGGACTCCGGCGGTGTGAAGCGGGCGGAGAGATATGCCCGCCACCTCGGCGCTTCCGTCGCCTTCATCTACAAGCGCCGCGACCCCGCCGAGCACAACGAGTCCGAGGCCCTTTC
>CAZYCX010000170.1:0-2020 GCA_964645875.1 uncultured Acidimicrobiaceae bacterium | reverse complement strand
TCACGCATCATCTTCGGCTCCAGGATCAGCCTCAGCCTGGGCTTCTCGACGGTCACGCTGGCCCTGCTCGTCGGTGGAGGGCTGGGCGCGATGGCGGGCTACCGGGGGGGATGGCTTGACAACATCATCATGAGGATCATGGATGTCGTCCTCGGCTTCCCATCCCTTCTCCTGGCCATAGCGATCGTCGCCGTCCTGGGACCGGGCATACGCAACGCCCTGATCGCCATCGCCATCGTCACCATGCCCCAGTATGCCCGGCTGATGAGAGCCCAGGTGCTTTCGATCAAGGAGACCGACTACGTCGCGGCTGCTCGGGCGTTGGGGGCGCGGCCCGCCCAGATCCTGGTTCGGCGGGTGATTCCCAATGCGATGACCCCTGTGGTGGTATTAGCCACCCTGGGTGTCGCCACCGCCATACTCGAGGCAGCGGGGCTCTCCTTCCTCGGACTCGGGGCCCAGCCGCCTGCTCCCGAATGGGGTGCGATGCTGGCCGAGGAGCGAAACCAGGTCTTCACCGCACCGCATCTCGTCTTCTTCCCGGGTTTGGCAATCATGATCACGGTACTCGGCTTCAACCTGATGGGCGATGGCCTGCGGGACGCCCTCGACCCTACGCTGCACGGATGAGCGCCGCCCGTCCTCTCCCCGATGACGACACTGCGACCGGGACTCAAGAGCCCACCGCGGCGCCCGACAAACTGCTCGACGTGCGAGGGCTGAAGACGCACTTTCACACCCGGGAGGGCGACGTCAAGGCGGTGGACGAGGTCGACTTCACCGTGGACCGTGGGGAGGTCCTCGGGCTGGTCGGCGAGTCGGGATGCGGCAAGTCGGTGACCTCCCTCTCGATCCTGGGACTGTTGCCGCATCCCGGGAGAGTCGTGGCCGGGAAGGTGCTCTTCGATGGACAGGACCTGACCAAGATGAGCGGGGAGCGGCTTCGTGACCTTCGGGGCGACCAGATCTCGATGATCTTTCAGCAACCCGCCTCGGCGCTGAACCCCGTCTACAGGGCCGGCGCCCAGATCAAGGAGGTCTTCGAACTGCACCGGGAGTGGGCGGAGGAGGTAGAGGAAGAGAAGGTCATCGAGATGTTGACTCAGGTGGGAATACCGGATCCCAAGTCCCGCGCCTCCGCCTACCCGCATGAACTTTCCGGAGGGATGGCTCAGAGGGTGATGATTGCCATGGCCCTGGCCTGCGAGCCGGAGTTGCTGATCGCCGACGAGCCGACGACCGCACTGGATGTCACCATCCAGGCTCAGATCCTGGACTTGATCCGTGATCTCCAGAAGAGCTCCCGGACTGCTGTGATCCTCATCACCCATGACCTGGGTGTTGTCGCCGAGATGGCACATCGAGTGGCGGTCATGTACGCGGGCGAGATCGTGGAGGAGGCCGACGTGCGGACGCTGTTCAACGATCCGCTCCACCCCTACACACAGGGCCTGCTCGGCTCCATCCCGGTGCTGGGAGAGCCCAAGGAGGATCTGGACGTGATTCCCGGCGTCGTCCCCTCGCTGATCGATCTTCCCGAGGCCTGTCGCTTCGCCTCCAGGTGCGCATCCCGCATCCAGTACGGGCTGGAGATCTGCACGGAACTCAAGCCCAGCCTGATCGAGTACGAGGAGGGTCACAAGGTGCGATGCTGGCTGTATGAGGAGCCTCCGCCCGCATGACCGACAATCTGATCGAGATCAGGGACCTGGTGAAGGAGTTCCCCGTCAAGGGCGGGGTCCTGCAGCGCGAAGTCGCCGCCGTCAATGCCGTCTCGGGCGTCGACCTCGACATCCGCAGAGGCGAGACGATCGGCCTCGTAGGGGAGTCGGGCTGTGGCAAGACAACTCTCGGGAGGATGCTCGTCCGGCTCCTCGAGCCCACCTCGGGCACGATCCGGTTCGACGGCGAGGACATCACCCACCTGAAGGACAAGGATTTGAAGCCGTTCCGAAAGCGAGCTCAGATCATTTTCCAGGACCCGTTCGGCAGCCTCGACCCTCGCTCACAGGTAGGGGAT
>CAZYCX010000169.1:0-2038 GCA_964645875.1 uncultured Acidimicrobiaceae bacterium | reverse complement strand
GCGCTCCATACTCCACATCCCCCCTCGCAACCGCTTGTTCGATGTTCCGACTCGTCAGCGAGCCCATCAACTCGCGGGAACGGTCGGATACCGACCTCGCCCGACGAGTCCCGGTCTGCAGTCTCAGTAGATCGGGCCGGGTCACAGCCCGTCGAGGATGAGGTCCAGGGCGAACTCGAACCCCGACTGCTTTCCCGCCCGAGGACGGAGATGGGCTTCGATGTGAGCCACCAGGTCGGGGTATTCGTCTCTCGGGAAATGTTCGAGAAACTCACGGGCCATCCCCGCCAACTCCTCCCCCTGATAGGGGAAGCTGAGTTGCTGCATCGTCGAGCCGAGGATCTGGCTCTCCAGGATGTGATAGACGTGAAACGTCGTCTCTTCAGCCAGCGCTCCGTTGCCTAGCGCACGCAGCAAGAAGTCGCCCCATCGGAGGCGGGCCGGGCCCTCGCTCTGCCGGGACAGCCACATCGCGGGGGCCCAGGGATGACGCACCAGCACGTCATGGGTGGAGATGGCGGCCGAGCGGACCGTCTCCTTCCAGTCTCGGAGATCGACCAGGTCGATCTCCGAGACCACCTGGTCGATCATCCCGTCGAGGATCGCGTCCTTTCCCGCCACATGTCTGTAGAGCGACATCGCCGTCACGCCGAAGCGAGACGCTATGGCGCGCATGCTCACCGCGTCCAACCCGTCTTCGTCGGCGATGTCGATTGCGGCTTGGAGGATGGTCTCCCGGCTCAGAGGCTCGCTTTCGGGCATGCTATTGACAGGTATACAGCGTATAGCGTATTGTGCCAGACATGTGTACAGCGTATACCGGGCTCGCCCTATGAGAGCGGCAACCCGGAGCCGATTCGGCGAGCCGGAGGTCGTTTCCGTGAGTTCGGTGGAGAAGCCCGAAGTATCGGCGGACGGGATCCTGGTCCGTGTGCGCGCGGCTTCACTCAACAGGGCCGACTGGTATGCCCTCACCGGGACTCCATGGGTGGCACGGATGGAGATGGGGGTCCGCGGCCCCAAGTCTCCCCTGCTCGGTGGTGACTTCGCCGGGGTGGTGGAACAGGTCGGGTCGGAGGTGACGGAGTTCGCCCCCGGTGACGAGGTCTACGGTGGAAAGGTGGGCGCCATCGTCGAGTACCTGGTGGCGAGGAAATGGATCGCCCCCAAACCGGCGGGTCTCTCCTTCGAAGAGGCGGCATCGGTCCCCACCGCGGGGGTCACTGCCCTTCAGGCGCTGCGCGATCATGGCCGGTTACAGGCCGGCCAGCACGTGTTGGTCAACGGCGCATCGGGAGGAGTGGGCACCTTCGCCGTCCAGATCGCCAAGGCGATGGAGGCCCATGTCACTGCGGTGTGCAGCACGGCCAACGTGGACACGGCCCGCTCATTGGGGGCCGACGAAGTGATCGACTACACGGTCGAAGACTTCACCCGCGTCGCATCCAAGTGCGATCTCCTCGTCGACGTTGCCGGCGGCCGGCCGTTCTCCGATCTGAGGCGCACGCTGGCCCCGACCGCCACGGTGGTTGTTGTGGGTGGGCCGTCCCGCTCACGACTCCTCGGGCCACTCGGACACATCATGAGGATCCGTCTCGCCACCGTGGTGGGCGACCGGAGCTCGGTCTTCTTCATCGCCAAGTTCAACCGTCCCGACTTCGATCGGCTCCGGGAGATGATCGAAGCGGGATCGGTGCGACCGGTCGTCGACCGGATCTATCCGCTCGATGAGGTGGCAGATGCCTTCGCCTATCTGGGTGAGGGCCACGCACGGGGCAAGGTGGCAATCGCCATCTGACACGCGGTCCCGCCTTCGATTCAAGGCTCGGCTGTGTCGCCGCGGAGGGGACCCGTCTCCTCCAGCAGCACCTCGAGCTCCCCTGGCCAACGGCGGCCACGACGGGGCGTCGAGACGGGCGAGCCAGGGGGATCCGGGGAGGCGCCGCGTCGGCCAGGTGGGGACGAGAAAGACAGTGGGCAGACCCGTCGGCCGAGCCAGCGCCTCGCTACCCCCCATGCGTTCCGATAACCCGGGATC
>CAZYCX010000168.1:0-2074 GCA_964645875.1 uncultured Acidimicrobiaceae bacterium | reverse complement strand
ATCGAGCTACTGATCGATCGTGACTCGCCCTTCCTCGAGCTGTCGACGCTGGCGGCATGGGGCACGGACAAGCCCCTCGGCGCCAACGTGGTCACCGGCATCGGGGTGATCAGTGGGGTCGAATGCGCCATTCTCGCCAACGACCCCACCAGCCAAGCCGGGGTCTTCAACCGGTACACCCTGGCCAAGTCGCTGCGGATCATGGACATCGCCATGGAGAATCGGCTGCCTCTGATCAACCTGGTGGAGTCGGGCGGTGCCGACCTTCCCGATCAGGCGGATGTGTTCCTGGTGGGGGGCAAGTGGTTCCGCAACCTGACCCGGCTCTCCAAGCAGGGCATCCCCACCGTCGCCCTCGTGTTCGGCAGTTCCACCGCGGGCGGGGCCTACTTCCCCGCCATGTGCGACTACGCGGTGATGGTGCGGGAGCAGGCAAAGGTGTTCCTCGGCGGTCCTCCCCTGGTCAAGATGGCCACCGGAGAGGAGTCGACCGACGAGGAGCTGGGGGGGGCGGAGATGCACTCGAAGATCTCCGGTCTGAGCGACTACTTCGCCGACGACGAGCACGAGGCCATCCGCATGGGACGCGACATCGTCGGGCACTTCAACTGGTCCAAGCTGGGATACGGGCCCACCAGGCCGGCCGATGACCCGATCTACGACATCGACGAGATCCTCGGCGTGATCCCGCCCGACCTGCGAGTGCCCTTCGACATGAGGGAGATCCTGGCCCGGGTCCTCGACGGCTCGAGGTTCGAGGAGTACAAGGCGGTGTACGGGACCTCCATCCTCAACGGATGGGGCTCGATCCACGGCTACCCCATCGGCGTGGTGGCCAACCAGCAGGGGGTGATCTTCAGCGACGAGGCGAAGAAGACCACCGAGTTCATCCAGCTCTGCAACCGATACGACACCCCCATCCTGTTCATCCACAACACCACCGGTTACATGGTGGGCAAGGAGTACGAGCAGGCCGGGATCATCAAGGACGGAGCCAAGATGATCAACGCCGTGGCCAACTCGGAGGTACCGCACATCTCGCTCATGGCCGGCGTGTCATATGGTGCCGGCAACTACGGGATGTCGGGCCGGGCATACGAGCCGAGGTTCGTCTTCGGATATCCCAACCACAAGGTGTCGGTGATGGGAGCCAAACAACTCGCCGGGGTGATGTCCATCGTGGCCCGCCAGTCGGCCGAGTCGAAGGGAATCGAGTTCGATGAGGAAGCCGACGCGCACAGAACCGCTGAGCTGACCCGGCAGATGGAGGAGTCCGAACAGGCCTACTTCTCGACGGCCCGGGTCCGTGACGACGGTCTGATCGACCCGCGCGGCACCCGGACGGTTCTGGGGATCGCGTTGTCGGCCATTCACTCCGGGCCTGTTCAGGGCACCGACCGCTTCGGCGTGTTCAGGATGTAGGCATCGGGTCGTCGAAATTGACCACGACGTCGGTGTAGCCGACGGTCAAGAGGAAGTCGGTGAGCACGGCCCGCGCGTTGGTCTCGGCCTGTTCCAGGATCCCGGCTTCGATGGCGTTGTCCACCAGGACCTCATCGGCGATACGTCGCACATCCGACTCGAGACCGGGGTCCACGCTGGTGAAGAAGCCCACGTCTCGAGACAGGACCTGGGTGGCATCCTCATCGGGGTCCACATAGAGGATGACCGCGGCGGGGACCTGGAGCTCGACCACCCCTTGCTCGTCGACGCTGACATCTCGAACCGTCAGACCGCTCAGATCGACGCCTGCTCCGATGCGAGCCACGGCGAACAGTCGCAGTGAGTCCCCGCGTGCCCAGGCCAGCCAGCCCTCGTCGGTGCCCTTCTCGACAATGGTGTATTGAACGGTCTCCACCGTCGTCAGCTGGGCGAGGTCGCGGATCGCGGTGATCGTGACCGGCCCGATCTCCTCGTAGGGCTCCGGCTCGAAGACACTGGCGATGTCGCTCGGGCTGGGGATTGCCGACATGATCGAGCGAACCCCCCAGATCGTGAGCAGACCCAATCCAATGACGAGAACCAGGATGGCTACGGGGACGGACGGAAACCGAGACTTGGTCTCGTTGTCCAT
>CAZYCX010000167.1:0-2097 GCA_964645875.1 uncultured Acidimicrobiaceae bacterium | reverse complement strand
TGGTGGCGAGACGCATCCTCCGCGACAACCCCGGTGCCGCGGTGGTGCACAACCTCATCACCTCGAAGGCGGTGCCCGAGATCGTCGCCGAGTCCGGCGGCGAGCCGGTCCGGACCCGGGTCGGGCACAGCTTCATCAAACAGGTCATGGCCGACACCGGTGCCGTCTTCGGCGGCGAGCACAGCGGCCACTACTACTTCAGGGACAACTTCAGGGCCGACTCCGGGATGCTGGCGATGCTCTACCTGCTCAGGGTGGTCAGCGAGGACGGCCGACCCCTCTCCGAGATCAGGCTCGACGTCGAGCGTTACGCCGCCTCCGGCGAGATCAACTTCACGGTGGACGACCAGCAGGCGGTGATGGACCGCGTCGAGGAGGAGTTCACCGATGCCACAGTCGACCGCCTCGACGGGCTCACCGTCGACTTCGGGGACCGATGGTTCAATCTGCGACCATCCAACACCGAGCCACTGCTCCGGCTCAACGCCGAGGCTCCCGATGAGAGCGGCGTGGAGGAGCTGGTGGCGGACGTGAGAAGAGTCGTGGAGGCAGAGAATTGAGCCTGATAGACCCGATGTTGGCCGAGGTGCTGGTGTGCCCGGTGGACAAGGCAGACCTGAGCGAAGACGTGGAGGCCAGCCGTCTCGAGTGCACCGAGTGCGGACGTCGCTACCCGGTCCGCGACGGCATCCCGGTCATGCTGGTCGACGAAGCCGAAGGGGGGCCCGATGACTGAGATGTTGGGCCAGATCCGGAGTCTCGGGGAACAGCTGCGCTGGGCCGCCGAAGTCGACGCCCCACACGTGGGGACCTTCTCCGAGGTGCTCTACGCGGGTATGGGCGGCTCGGGCATCGCCGGCGACTATGCCGGATCGGTCGCACTCCCGTCGGGGACCCGGGTGGCGGTGCACAAGGGCTACGGGCCGATCCCCGCATGGGCGATCCGGGTGAGGCCACTGCTCATCGCGGGCTCCTACTCGGGGAATACCGAAGAGACCATCGACATGGTGACCTCGGCCTGGGAGTCGGGGCTCCCCGTGGCGACGGTGACCACCGGTGGCCAGCTCGCCGACCTCACCGCACAGCACAAGTGGCCCGGCATCACCGTCCCCACCGGTCTCCAGCCACGCGCCGCCGCCGGGTACATGATCGGCGGGGTGATCCGGCTTCTCGAAGGGGCCATGTCCATCGACGACCAGCGTCTCTCGTTCATCGAGGCGGCGGACCTGGCCGACGAGATGACCGGGGAGGGCAGTACGGCATGGGTGCAGGCCGACGCCATCGCCACCTCCCTGGCCGGCCGGATCCCGATCGTCTACGGCGGGGGCCCGGTGTCGGCGGTGGTGGCGAAGCGCTGGAAGACCCAGATCAACGAGAACGCCAAGGTCCCCTCGTGGTACTCAGAGCTTCCCGAGCTCGACCACAACGAGATCGTGGGTTGGGAGACGATGCCGGAGACGACCAGGGAACAGATCGGGGTCGTCGTCCTCACCGACGAGACCGACCACGACCGGATCAAGGCCCGGATCGCCCACACTCGCGACCTGACCAGCGACGCCGTCCCCTGGGTCGGCGAGGTGGCGTCGCGTGGTACCTCCCGGTTGGCGCGGCTGATCTCGCTGACGGTCGTGGGCGACCTGGTCTCCTGGATGCTCGCCGACCGACTTGGCGTAGACCCCACCCCCGTGGTGACAATCGACAAGCTCAAGAAGCTTCTCGCCGACGACTGAGAGAGACCATGAACTACGACATCGCCAATCCCGACCTGGCCGAAGGTGGTGCCCGGCGGGTGGCCTGGGCAGGCCGCCGCATGCAGGTGCTCGAGACGATCCGAGAGCGGTTTCGGGAGGAGAAGCCTCTCGACGGCCACGTGGTGGCGGCATGTCTCCATGTCACCGCGGAGACGGCGAACCTGATGCTCGCCCTGCGCGACGGGGGCGCCGAGCCGATCCTCTGCGCATCGAACCCGCTCTCGACCCAAGACGACGTGGCCGCGGCGCTGGTCGCCGAGGGGATCCCCGTGTTCGCCATCCGCGGCGAGGACGACAGCACCTACTACAAGCACATCCACGCCGCCCTCGACCACGCACCGGCGGT
>CAZYCX010000166.1:0-2124 GCA_964645875.1 uncultured Acidimicrobiaceae bacterium | reverse complement strand
TGGTGTGGCCCGGCCATGACGTGCTCACCTCTCTGGTGGAAGGCAGTCGGGACGGTTCCGTCTCAGTGATGTGTCTGGGTGAGCTACCCGACGAGATTGTTCCCACCCAGGGTGTCGTGATCCCTACGTCCGAGGTGGAGGACGGATATCTGGACATCGCAGGTGCGGTCGAGAAGCCTGCACTCGAAGACGCCCCCTCGAAGCTCGGCCTGATTGGAAGATATCTGTTCACACCTGAGGTCTTCTCGATTCTCGCCAAAACACCTCCCGGACGCGGAGGGGAGATCCAACTCACCGACGCCATCAATGAGCTCGGACGTCGAGGGGACCTGCGCGGATACGTATCACCAGGTGGAGACCTCCTCGACGTCGGAACCCCGGAGGGGTTGCTCAAGACCACGAAGGTGCTCGGTGCCCACCAGTTCGGGGAGGATGTCTTCGACTCGTGAGGCCGATCGCCGAAGTCCGGTCAACGATCTTCGCCAAGGTACGACCCCTCCCGGCTGAACCGGTCCCGTTCCAGGAGGCGGTTGGCAGGATCCTCGCCGCGGCGGTGGTGGCGCCGCACGACGTCCCCAGCTTCCCCAACTCGGCCATGGACGGCTTCGCGGTGCGGGGAGCAGACGTCGGTTCTCCGGACGCGGTGCTCCACGTCGTCGAGGACGTGGCCGCCGGTCAGGTGGCTACCTTCGCGGTCGCCGAGGGCCAGGCGATCAAGATCATGACCGGAGCTCCGATGCCCGAGGGCGCCGACACGGTGGTCAGGGTGGAGGACACCGAGGAGGGGGACGGCGAGGTGCGGATCGCCATCGCCACCGAACCGGGCACCTCGGTGCGCCCGACCGGTGGTGACATGGCCGCGGGCAGCACCGTATTCGAGGTGGGAACCCGTCTCTCCGAGGCGCACGTGGGCGTTCTCGCCACCATCGGCGTGGTGTCCCCTGAGGTTGCCCGCCGACCCAGGGTGGCGGTGATGTCGACCGGCGACGAGCTGGTGCCTCCGGATACCGCCGAGCTGGGGCCGGGGCTCATCCGCGACTCCAACCGACCGATGCTCCTGGCCTTGGTGGCCGCGGCTGGGGCCGAGCCGGTGGACATGGGCTGCATCACCGACGATGCCGACTCCCTCCGGGCCGCGCTAGGTGAGGCGGCCGCCCGGTGCGACGCCATCGTGTCCTCCGGTGGGGTGTCGATGGGGGAATACGACGTGACCAAGATGGTCCTCAGCGACGAGGCAGACGTCGACTTCTTCCCGGTGGCGATGAAGCCGGGAAAGCCCCAGGGGTTCGGGTCCGTCGGTGGGACACTCTTCTTCGGGCTTCCAGGCAATCCCGTGTCGGTCCTGGTCTCCTTCGAGCAGTTCGTGCGCCCCGCGCTCCTGGCCATGCAGGGAGCGGCTGCCCTGCTCAGGCCACGGGTCTCGGCAGTCGCCGGTGAGGAGTTCCGATCCGATCCGGCCAAGGAGGAGTTCATCCGGGTCCGTTTCACCGACGCCTCGGCAAACCCGAGCGTCGTTCAGACCGGTGGCAGCGGCTCGCACGTCCTCTCGGGAGCCGCCAACGCCGACGCCTTCGCCGTCCTCCCGGTTGGTGTCGACCTGATCGCCTCGGGGGATCCGGTGACCCTCGAGTTGTTTCGTGCGGTGGAGACCAGAGGTGTCGAAAATGGGTGACGAGACGCTGGCCCACCTGAACGAGAAGGGGGAAGCCCGAATGGTCGACGTGAGCGACAAAGAAGTCACCAGACGCAGTGCCGTTGCCGAGGGGCTGGTGACCATGTCACCTGAACTGGTGGAGATGTTCTTCGCCGGCGACCTTCCCAAGGGCGACGCCGCCGCGGTGGCCAGAGTGGCCGGGATCCTGGGAGCAAAGAAGACCCCGGAACTGATCCCGTTGTGCCACCCCATCCCGCTGACATCGGTGGACATCTCCCTCGAGTCGGCTGGGCATGGCGTGGCGATCACGGCTACCGTCTCCACGACCAGCCAAACAGGTGTCGAGATGGAAGCCCTGACAGCCGTCTCGACGGCGGCGCTCACGATCTATGACATGGTCAAGAGCGTGGAGCGAGGAGTGACAATCGAAGCGGTCCGCCTTCGCAAGAAGGAGGGGGGACGGTCCGGTA
>CAZYCX010000165.1:0-2129 GCA_964645875.1 uncultured Acidimicrobiaceae bacterium | reverse complement strand
TTCATCCGCACGTTCGGGTGCCAGATGAACGAGCACGACTCCGAGCGGATCGCCGGGTTGTTCGAACAGGACGGCATGGTTGCGTCGGACGGCTACGGCGAAGCAGACGTCGTCTACATCAACACCTGCACCATCCGGCAGAACGCCGACAACCGGATGTACGGCAACCTCGGCCAGCTCAAGGCGATCAAGGACGTCAACCCCGAGATGCTCCTCGTCGTCGGAGGCTGCGCTGCCCAGAAGGATCGTGACCTGGTGAGACAGAAGGCGCCCTGGGTCGACGTGGTCATGGGGACCCACAATCTCGACCGGGTCCTCGACCTCCTGGACCACGCGGAGCAGTGGGGGCCGATCACCGAGGTCGTCGACGAGTTGCAGGCAATGCCGTCATCGCTCCCGGTGCGACGAGAGCTGGAGCACTCCGCCTGGGTCACCATCCAGGTGGGATGCAACAACACCTGTACCTTCTGCATCGTCCCCTCGGTGCGTGGGGTGGAGGTCTCGCGACGACCAGGGGACATCGTCCGCGAGGTCGAGCGTCTCGCCGCCGATGGGGTGGTCGAGGTGACCCTGTTGGGCCAGAACGTGGACACCTACGGCCGTGACCTCGCCATCGGCGGCCGTCGTCGGCCTATATTCGGAGATCTCCTGCGCCGGGTGGGTGAGGTGGAGGGCATACGCCGGGTCCGGTTCACCAGTCCTCATCCCAACGACTTCAGGGAAGACGTCGCCCGGGCGATGGCCGAGACCGAAGCGGTGTGCGAGCAGCTCCACTTCCCACTCCAATCGGGGTCCGACCGGATCCTCTCCGCCATGCACCGCGGCTACCACCGTCGCAAATACATGGAGCGACTCGCCATGGCCCGTGAGACCATTCCCGGACTGGCGGTGTCGACCGACATCATCGTCGGGTTCCCAGGCGAGACCGATGAGGACTTCGAGTTGACCATGGAGGTGGTCGAGGAGGCCCGATTCGACCAGGCCTTCATGTTCATCTTCTCGCCACGTCCCGGCACCGCTGCGGCGGAGATGACCGATCGGTTCGTCTCCGACGAGGTGATCCAGGAACGCTTCAACCGGCTGGTCGAGACCCAGAATCGGATTTCGGGTGAGCGCAACGCCGCGATGGTGGGCTCCGTGGTCGAGGTGCTTTCCGAGGGCAAGTCGAAGAAGAACGAGCAGGTGGCGACTACCAGGACCAGGACCGGCAAGGTGGTCCACGTGGAGGGGCGTCACCCTTCCGGGTCGCTCTTCGACGTGAAGCTGGAGTCGGCGGCGATGCACCACCTAACGGGGACCCCGGTCTGAGCAGAGAGATACTGGCCGTCCTCGGGCCGACGGCCTCCGGGAAGACCTCTCTGTCCATCGAAATCGCGCTCCGCTTGGGTGCGGAGATCATCTCCGCGGACTCGATGCAGGTCTATCGGGGTATGAACATCGGCACGGCCAAGCCCACGGTCATCGAGCGCAGGGGAGTGGTCCACCACCTGATCGATGTGGTCGAGCCCGAGCACGAGTTCACAGTCGCCGAGTACCGCCGATTGGGCCGGAAGGTGATCGAGGCAGCACAGGTGCCGCTGATCATCACCGGTGGCTCCGGCCTCCACTTCAGGGCTCTGGTCGACCCGATGAGCTTCGCCCCCACCGACGAAGAGTTGCGGGGAGACCTCGAAGAGCAGATGCTCGACGACCTTGTGGCCCGTCTGCTCGAGATCGACGGTGAGGCCGGCGACCATGTCGATCTGGCCAACAAGAGAAGAGTCGTCCGCGCCCTCGAGATCGCCGAGCTGACCGGTGAGACGCCATCAAGTCGGGCCCGGTCGGCCGAAGCAGAGGACTTGAGGAGATACGTGCCCGACATCGAGTTCACCGCGGTGGGGGTCGATCCGGGGGGCGCACTCGACGAGCGTGTCGAGCGACGTCTCGCCGAGATGCGACAGGGTGGTCTCCTCGAGGAAGTGAAAGGCTTGCGGCACCGGTTGGGACGGACGGCGCGGTCGGCGGTGGGATATCGGGAGATCCTCGACCATCTCGCCGGTGAGCTCACCATCGATGAGGCCTTCGAGTCCATAGGTCACAACACGCGTCGTCTGGCCCGGAAGCAGCGCACCTGGTTTCAGCGTGATCCC
>CAZYCX010000164.1:0-2152 GCA_964645875.1 uncultured Acidimicrobiaceae bacterium | reverse complement strand
TGCACGTTGTCTTGATGGTGGTCATCTCTTGGTCTCCGGTCTCCGCATTCGGTAGTCAGGAGATCGGCAGGTGACCCTCGAAACTGAAGTGCTGACCCGTAGGTCTTTCGACCCTATCGATATCTGGCCAAGACCATCCGCCCGATCTCGGCCAGTCGAGCGGCGACCACGGGCCCTTCGACGAGCTTTCCCTCGGCACCGAGCCGGAGCAACAGCCGCGCCGGCACCTCGGCATCTGGAGAGTGGAAACGGATCCTCGTCGTCCGGGAAGACTCCCTCACCACCTCCACCGGGTAGTACTCGAGCACCCAACGTGCCGACTGCTTCAAGTCGATGATGCAGGTGATGTCGTCCCTGGACGGGGAGTAGCCGACGCGGGGCTCCGGCACCGACTCGGGACGCTCGAACACCTCGTCCAGGACTTCGAGCTCTTTGATGCGGTCGACGCGAAACGTCCGCTGTCCTTCGACGAGCCGGCAATGGCCGAAGAGATACCAGCGGCCCAGCGTCGTGAACACCGACCACGGCTCCACTTCGCGTTCTGTGGTCTCCTCCTTGCCCACCGAGCGATAGACCATCCGCACCACCCTGCGCTCGGCGGCGGCATCGCGCAGGACCCCCACGTGTCGTGATTGGTCGAGGACGTCGACGGCGAGGGAGGAGTCGGCGTCGGGCATCACCACCTTGCTCAGCTTCTCGACGGCTGACTCGAGGGCGGGGCTCCCCTCTCCGGAACCGATGACGGTCATCCCGGCTGCGAGGAGACCGAGAGCCTCGCTGGGAGTGAGTCGCGGCGCCTTGGCGAAGAAGTCGGCGGCGTCGATGACGACCTCGTCCTCGTCGAGGTAGGCCTCCATCAGGTCGCCGGGCCCGTAACCCGGGAGGCCGCAGACGAAGATCGTGTTCAGGTCCTTGGTCAGTTGCTCCTGGGTGTACCCGAAACGTTCCATGACCTCGCCGACGTCGACTGCCTCGCGATCGAGCACGTACGGGATCAGCGCCAGGATCCTCGAGAGTCGGGAGACGGTGCGAGAACTAGTCACTCCACCTGCTCCAACGCCTCTGTCACACGGGAGGCCACGGCTTCCCGCATCTCGGGTGGCTCCAGCACTTCGGCGGAGGCTCCGAAGCTGAGCACCCACCCGACGAAGGCGTCCCGGTTGGCGACTGGGACCGTGGCCACCAGGTCCTCGTCTTTCGGCTCTGCCAACCCAAGGCTGCGGGCCGCCCACCAGGCCACCTCGGGGTCGAACTTCACAGTGGCCTGGATCTCGGGGTCGGTCCCTGCCTCCCAGGGCTGGCTGTCGACCACCGCGCGGATGTCGAAGTCCTTCGGTTTGTCGAAGGCGTCCGGCTCCACTCCTACCTCCAGGTCCTCGATCCGGTCGACCCGATACATTCGCTCTCCGTCGGGGGTGTTGCCCACCAGATACCAGTGGCCGCGTCGATGGGCGATGCCGTAGGGCTCCACCGGTCGCTGGTGGCCGCGGTAGGTCAACCGGATCTTCCGACGCTCGGTGACGGCGGCGAACAACTCGCCGAGCACTTCGACGTCCTCGCCGAGATCGGCGCCCAGCGGCTCGATCCCGTCGCCCCGCTCCATGCCGCCGAGCTTGATGATCGCACCGACGCCGGCCTCGGTGCCTCCTAGACGAACCAGACGGCCGGCGACGGAGAGGGCGAGACGTTGCTCTTGGGTCAGCTTCGGGTCGGGTACCGCGTACTCGTCGGGATCGACCGTGTAACCCTCGTCGATCTCCCAGACGTCCATGGCCTCGAGTTTGAGCGGCACCCCGAGCCGGCGCAGCACCTGCTTGTCACGTTCGAACATGCGGTGGAACGCCTCGTCGTTCTGGTCGGCGTAGCCGTGGACCGTGTTGCGGACGTCGTTGGACGTGACCGGTGTCGGCGACTCGAGGAGATAGATGAGCAGGTTGAGCACTCTCTCGACGACGTTCTGCATGATCGACCCCACGTTATTGCCCCGACTACCGCGAACCCAGGGTTGTGGGCCCCGCTGAGCGGTGTCTACAACCCTGGGTTCGCGGAAGCGCCTCGTCTCAGAGGCTGGCTATCAGTTTGTCTACCCGCTCGTCTTCGGATTTGAAGGGGTCCTTGCACATCACGGTGCGCTGGGCCTGGTCGTTGAGCT
>CAZYCX010000163.1:0-2260 GCA_964645875.1 uncultured Acidimicrobiaceae bacterium | reverse complement strand
ACCTCACGTGAGGTGAGTGCCGAGTCGAGGTCGAGGTCGCCGACCACGTTCCTCAGGTTGGTCTGGGCCAGCTTGGTGACCGCCAGGATGAAGTTGCCCACGTTGTACTGCAGCTTCACCGGGTCGGTGGCCTCGTAGTAGATGACGGCGTCGACGGTGACCACCACGTTGTCCTTGGTGATCACCTCCTGGGGCGGCACGTCGATGACCTGCTCCCTCATGTCCACCTTGGTCAACCGCTTCACGAACGGCATGACCCAACGCAGACCGGAGTCGACGGTTTTCTCGTATCGGCCGAGAAACTCGATCAGGCCCTTCTGGAAGGGCCGGACCACCTTGAACCCTGCTGCGGCTACGGCGATCAGTCCGATCGCGAGGATCGCGAACAGGAAGACTATTGGTTCCATTTTTGTTGTTTCCTTTCTCCTACCTGACGTGACCCTACGTCAGTCCTCGAGTTGCTCGACGATGAGTCGAGCCCCATCCACCTGAGTCACCACGATCTTCGACCCCGCCGGGATCTTGCCCAGGGCCGTTGCCCGCCACTCCTCGTTGAGGATGCGCACCATCCCCGACCCCGAATGAGGGTCGATGCCCTGGAGCACTATGCCCTCGGACCCTATCCATCGGTTGGCGCCTACCCGAGGCTGCTCCCCCTCGTCCTGCCGCCCGATGAACCTGCGCAGGTACACGAGCGAGATCGTCGTCACCCCGAAGAACACCAGCCATTGGGCGACGATGTTCGCACCCACCCAAGCGAGGATGGCTGCGGCGGCGCCACCGATGGCAAACGGCAGGAGGAAGAAACCGGCGGTGAAGATCTCACCGATCCCCACTGCGATGGCGAAGATCGTCCACAACCATCGCCACAATTCATTGTCCACGTCGCTACCTCCTTGTGCTGCCACGGCCACTGCTGCGACCAGTGCCGCCGAGCCCGATCCGTACAGGATGAGCTCTCGTTGCGTTTCCTTCCGTCTCCTGGTCCTTCCGCTCTGAACGTCTGACCAACTCGCCACCGCCTTGCCCCTGGCCACCGCGGCCCATCCCTCGGCGAACGAGGCGCGGTCGCCGATGACATCGTCAACGCTACGTCCATCGCGCTCCGCTTCGAGCAGATGTTGCTCGAGCTCGTCGCGCATCTCGGCGACGCTCTCGGCGGAGAGGCCGGTCTCCCGCCAGTAACGCGCCACCTCGGAGAGGGCCCGATCTCGATCGGTCATCGTCTCTCCCCACCCAGGACACCGTCCACGGCGGAGCGGAACTGACGCCACTCTTCCCGCCATGCCGCCAGCGTCTCCCGGCCCCGCTCAGTCATCCGGTAGTACTTCCGGGCTGGACCCGCCGGGCTCTGGACCAGATAGCCCTCGATCAGTTCGGCCTTCTGCAAGCGGGAGAGCAGCGGATAGATCGACCCTTCGCTGGCCAGATCGAGTCCTCGCTCTCTGAGCTTGCTCACCATCTCGTATCCGTATGAGGCTTCCTCCTCGATCAATGAAAGCAGACACATGTCGAGGACTCCGTGGAGCAACTGGGTGGTGTGGCTCTGTCCAGCGCCCTTAGGTACCATGTAATACATAGTACTATGAGTCACCAGGAAGTCAATGAGTGAGGGTGGTCGGGGATGTTCCCCGGTCCCTAGAGTTGATATGACAGCACTCAACTTTTCTACTAAATTGAGCGAAGACCATGAATCCTGAGAAACTCACCGCGCGTACCAGGGAAGCCCTGGTCACCGCAACGAATCTCGCCAGAGAGCACAATCATGCCGCCGTCCTGCCCGAGCACCTGGGCCTGGCTCTGCTCGGCCAACAGGAAGGCATCGTCTACCCGTTGCTCGACAAACTCGGTGTCTCGCCTCTCGAGCTGAGACGGACCCTGGAGTCCCGTCTCGACGGCCAGCCCCATGTCTATGGAGATGCCGAGGTCTCGACTTCCAGTGAGCTCTCCCGCGCTCTCGCCGAGGCCGACCGCCACCGGGAGGCGATGAGAGACGACTACCTGTCGATGGAGCATCTCCTCCTCGCTCTGGCCAACAGCCTGGGGCTCGACGAGAATGCTCTCCGCTCCGCCGTGGACGAGATCCGCGCCGGACGTCGGGTGACCACCGACGATCCCGAGTCGACCCTCAACGCCCTCGAGCAATATGGGCGCGACCTCACCGCCGTCGCCCGTCAGGGCAAGCTCGACCCCGTCATCGGCCGCGACGACGAGATCCGTCGCGTCATCCAGGTGTTGTCGCGTCGCACCAAGAACAACC
>CAZYCX010000162.1:0-2266 GCA_964645875.1 uncultured Acidimicrobiaceae bacterium | reverse complement strand
AGCATGATGATCGCCTTGTCGACGGCGTGCAGCAGTGCGAGCGCGCCGAACACGATCGTCAACCAGCCGAGCGCCGGCTTGCCGGCACGCAGCAGCTCGATGCCGAGCGTCACCAGCCAGCCGCCGATCAGTGTGATCGCGATTGCCGGAAGAACGGTGTGCCACTGTGGCACGACGAGCACGTTCATGATGAGACCGAGCACACCGACGCCGGTCGCGATGGTCGCAACTCGCGAATGACGCAGGCGTCGCCACCACAGCAGCAGCCCGGCGAGGCCGACCAGCACCGAGCTGGCGAGCGTCAGCTGGACGTCCACCCGGCCGAGGCCGTCCGCCCCGAGCCACTCGCAGCCGGCGGGGATATTCGCGTCACCGAGGCTGTACTCGCCGCACACATACAGCGATGCCAGCGTGGCCGGCTCGGCGAACAGGCGGGCCGTTTGCGGGCCGCTGAACTCGCCGGGCTCGTCGCCACAGGCCGGGAGCCGAAGCGGTACCGAAGCACCGGTGTCCGACTGCCAGCAGTTCTGCACGCCCTGGCCGTCCCACCACACGTCCAGACCGTTCGGGCTGCTCTCGCCGTCCGGCGTCGCACCGAACGTGTTACCGATGTAGGTGTTGTGGTTCGAGGTGTCCCACTGCTTGGTGAGGCTCATCTCGTTGCGGACGAACGCCGGCGGGTGCAATAGCAGGTAGCCGGCGTAGTCGTTGCCCCAGAGGTGGTTGTCGCGGAACACGTTGTAGTTGCCGCCCGCGGTCAGCAGGCCGGTACCCGGCGGCACGCCGATGGCCGGGCAGACGACGCCGTCCTGGTAGCCGCGGTCCTCGCTGGGCAGTTCGCACGTGCCGTCGCGCACGTAGTCGAAATAGTCCTCGTTGTTGTCGTAGATCAGGTTGTTCTCGAACAGTGCATGGTTCTGCGGCAGGCCCGGGTGGTCCGGGAACAGGCTGTCCATAGCCACACCGACGGTGTTCTCGGAGAAGTCGTTGTCGTGCGCCCACACCGAGTCGCCGGCCGTGCCGGAGTAGCCGAGCAGGTTGTGGTGGCTGTAGCAGTCGGTGATCTCGACCGAGTAGCGATCGACCTCGTACTCGCGGTCCTCGTTGATGTTCGACGCGCTGCCCGGATAGATCCCGGAGTCGCCGTTGCCGTACGCCTCACAGTCGGTGTAGAGGCCGTGGTCGACGGCGAACGTCAAGAAGCCGTACTCATCGTTCCACCGTCCGATGACATCGTCGATGACGAAGCCGTCGGTCTCGAGGATGTAGACGGCGTTGAACGTGGTCTGCTGCGCGGTGAAGTTCTTCAGATAGATACCATCCGAATTGTCCGCCCGGATGCCGTTGAGCTTGGTGTACTCCGCGTCGATGACGACGTCGCCCGGCTCGGCGCCCGTCCCCTCCATCTGCAGATCGTCCACGTCGAGGATCGCGATCAGATTCTGGTTGTGCGGGCACCGGAGTTGGTCGACGAACTCGAGTATCTGGTAGCTGCCGCCGTTCGCCTCGGGCCGATCAAGCTCCGCGCACTTGCCGGTCGGCTCGGAACGGCCGGCCTCCTCGCGATATAGGCCCGGCAGGAGGTAGATGTTCGAACCCGGCTGGGTGACCGCGTCCACAGCGGCCTGGATCGAGTTGAAGCCGTCCTGCTGACACTGCTCGTAGTAGGCCTCGTTCTGTGCGCGCAGGTCGGCCGGGAAGTCGGCGATCCGCTCAGCGAAGTCGGCCTCGTCGTCACCACACACGATGAGGACCTCGGCCGCCTCCGCCTCGGAACGATGGTCGGGGACGGCGCCCGTCCCGTCTGGGAGTCTCACCTCACGCTCGGCATGCGCCGACGCGCCTGGCGCGAACACGGTCAACGTCATTCCGGCGGCGACGACGGCACCGGCGAGAGTGCGAAATCTGATCACGCGGGTAAAACTAGAACATCACTCATGTTTTCCTCAAGGATCCGACTCAGAACGTAAACACATCGTGACCCGACCTGCTCGACCTCGACCTCAGCCTCCTCGCCGATCCGGAATGATCACGCTCGGCGCGTAGGGTACGAGCTAGCCGACCCGACGTGGTCACTCCGAGGTGCGTTCGAGCGGGGCGCGGTGCACTGGTTGCTCCGGCTGCGCCCCCGGGTCGGGCATCGGTGGAATCGGCACTTTGGCCGGTGTGCCGACCTTGACGGTCAACGGCTGACCGTGGTGGACCAGGTCGAGCTGAGACCCGTCGTCGTGCTCGCCCTCGCGCAGGTAGTACGTCGCCTGCTCGT
>CAZYCX010000161.1:0-2301 GCA_964645875.1 uncultured Acidimicrobiaceae bacterium | reverse complement strand
ACCTTCAGGGTCACCAACGTCGGAAACCTGCCCCATGACTTCACCCTCGGCGACGAAGCCGTCCAGGACGAACATGAGGCAGAGATGAGGGAGATGGCCGGAAACGGGGAGATGGTGCACGACGAGCCCAACGTGTTGTCGCTTCCCCCGGGCGAGACGCACGAGCTCACCTGGCACTTCACCGAGCCGGGAACCGTGCTGATCGGCTGTCACGAGATCGGCCACTACGCCGCCGGGATGATCGCCACCATCACAGTCGAGTCCTGATCCGTTCCCACCGTTGACCGGGGCCGGCGACACCTACCCGGAACGGTCCCCTGGATCCATCAGGCCCAGAATCTCCACTCAGGTCTGTCGACCCATCAGCCGAGCCAGCCACTGTCTGACACGGTTGCGGCTCCGGGCCACGTACCGTTCCAGGAACCGCTCCTCGGCCCGTTCGTCGCCGATCAGGAGCAAATCGGCGTCGGGGCGGAGGATGGTGTTTCCATCGATCTTGGTCACCGCATGCCCGTCCGTCACCAGGGCGATGACGGTGCAGCCCGTGTCCGCGGGGATGTCGGCGTCGCCGAGGTGCCTTCCCTGCAGCTCAGATGGCATCGCCAATCGGAAGACCACCAGACCCCGGGCCAGCAGCAGAGTCGAATCCTCTTTGAGGACATTCCAGGTCTCGATCGCGCCCGTGGCGGCATAGGAGAGGACGAAGTCGGCTCCCGCACGATGCAGAGTGGACACGTTCCGGTCCACTCTCGCACGACCGAGAATCTCGAGATCCTCCCGGAGCCGCCGGCAATAAAGGGTCAGGAACACGTTGGTGTCGTCGTCGTGAGTGGTGACCATGACCGCACTGGCGTCGTCCAGACCGGCCGCGCGGAGGACATCGAGGTCTGAGGCGTCGCCGATCACGACGTTGCTCGGGTCGAGATGGCGCACACGGTCCGGAATCTTCTCAACCACCCGGAATGGGACCGATCGCTCTGTCAGCGCCTGGGCGGCCGCCCGTCCCACCCTTCCCCCGCCGATGATCAGCACCGGGCCCAGCGCCTGGTCGGAATCTGCGTCGTGTGGGGCGACGGAAGCGTCGTAGGCAGCCAGCGAATCTTCCGATCCTGCGAGCAGGAGGATCGAAGACCGCTCTATCCGGAGATGGGGGACGACCGCATGCAGTCGACCTCGATCCCACAGCCCCACTACCGAGACCCCGAAGCGGTTGCGCACATCGAGCTCGGCGAGGGTCTTTCCCACCAGCTCGGTGCCAGACGCCGACGCTTCGGCGATGACGAGGTCATCGAAGCGCGAGATCTCGCTGGATCTCGCATCGGCGGTGAGAATCCTTCGAGCGAACGCGTACCCGAGCGACCGTCCCAGCTGGAGGATGTGGTCGGCGCCGGCAAGGTGCAGGACGTCCACTGCATCCTCGGATTGGGCGGTGGCCACGACGATGGCCCGGTCGGTGACCTCCCTCACCGTGAAGACGATGTTGCTGTTGCGCTCATCCGACCTCGCGGTGAAGACCATGGCCGCCTCTTCGGCCCGTGCTGCCCGATAGGTCTCGGGTTCGTCGAACGCTCCCACCATGACTCGATAGCCCGCTTCGGCGAACCGGAGGGCTTCCTCGGTGTTCTCGACCAGGAGCACGTAGGGCATGCCCGATCGAGTAGCGCGCTGGATCAGCGCCTCCTCGACCGAGCCCAGTCCGGTGAGGATGAGATGTCCTTTGGTGTCCGAGGGCAGCCTCCGGGGTGTCTGGGCCTCACGAACCGCCTCGCGCCACGGCAGGTAGACGAGTTGGATGAAGGTGAATGGCAGCAGCACGAGAATCAACACTGCGCCGACGAGGAGAACCACGATCGAGTACATGCGCCCTGTGTCGGAGGTGAAGACGATGTCACCGAACCCGAGAGTCGTCATGGTGACCACGGTCCAATACACCGCCGACGGCCAGCTGAACTCGCGTCCTTCGGTGGCCATGATGACCTGGAAACCGACGCTGAACACGACGACGGCACTGAGGATGACGAAGGTGATCCGGGCCACCGCCTTCACGGTTCCCCCGCGAAGCGGGGCGGCCAGCGCCGCGGTGATGGCAGCCAGGAACTTCACGTCACGGACCCCCTCCCTCCGCGGGGACGTACCAGCAGGTGAAGGAGGCAGGCACGCGAGCCGACGGCATCGACGTCACCATAGAGTCGATCGACGGTTCGGGGATGACATGTGGTTCCGGAGACGTTCGAGTCGCCGGCTCAGATCATGAGACCGATTCTCGAGATCAAGGAAGCAATGACTCCAAGCAGTTACCCG
>CAZYCX010000160.1:0-2347 GCA_964645875.1 uncultured Acidimicrobiaceae bacterium | reverse complement strand
ACCGACGTCCCCTCCGTCCTCTACCCGAACATGGGCACCGACCTCGACGGGCCCTGCTGGTACCTCACCTCCGCCACCACCGACTACATCCTCATCACCAGGTACGCCGACGGCAGCGCCGACGTCGGTTACGACCCCGACCCCACGATCCCCGGCGGGATCATCGTCGTTGGCCCCAATCTCCCCAGATGCACGTCGGAGCCGACACCGCTCACCGACCCGTCGACCGACGCCTGGGAGTATGTGATGTCATACGTCCACGACCCGCCGACTCCCGACCTCAATCCCGAACCGGGCCGGGGCGTCACCGGGCTCCCCACCTATATCGGCGTCCCCGTTCCCGAAGAGCACACCACCTCACTGACCGGTGGCATCAGCGCCATCGAAGTCGAGATCCGGGTCGATCTAGTCGTGGTCTCCTGGGGTGATGGTCGAACCAGCACCTATCCCCCCGACTCCGGGATCCTCGCCGGATATCCCGACGGCTCGGCCACGCACGTCTACGAGGTCAAGGCACCGGAAGGGGTCACCGTGGTGGTCGAGTACGACTGGACAGCGCGCTGGCGCCTCACCGGAGGCTCCTGGGCGGCGCTCCCCGTCCCGAACACCACGACGACCGTGGACTATCCCATCGCCGAGGTGGTCTCCCGTCTCGGTGACTGAGAGCAGGCGTAGGCTTGGCTGTCGATGTCACTTCTCGTCGGCACCACCAGCGGTCTCCTCTCACTCGACGGCACCACCGACGAGATCGTCGGCGGCACCCGGATCAACCACGTGCGACGGCACGGCACCGGATGGTGGGCGGTGGACGGCAAGGGCCGGATCTACAACGACGGTGACATCGTCGCCACCCTGCCTGACGGGGCTCCCGCCATATGCGTTCAGCCGACACTGGAGACGATCTGGGTGGGGTCGAGCGGGGCCCGCCTCTTCGCCCTCGACGACGGCGAGGTAGCCGAGGACGAGTTCTTCCAGAACGCCCCGGGCCGCGATTCCTGGTACACCCCCTGGGGCGCACCAGCCGACGTGAGGTCGATGACCCTCGACGCCGACCACACCCTCTACGTCAACGTCCATGTCGGCGGGATCCTCCGTTACGACAACACCGGCCCGGTTCCCACGTTGGACATCTCCGCCGACGTCCACGAAGTGACTGCCCATCCCAGCCAGAAGGGTGCGATCTTCGCCGCCACGGCCCGAGGCCTCGCCTTCACCCACAACGGACACGACTTCGACTTCCGCAGCGAAGGGCTCCACGCCCCATACTGCCGGGCGGTCACCGTCCTCGAAGACCGGGTCGTCTTCTCCGCCTCCACCGGGCCGCGAAGCGACCGGGGCCGTCTCTACGCCAGCCCGCTCTGGGAAGACGAGGTCGAGCCGCTCACCGACGGTGTCCCCGAATGGTTCGACGCCAACGTCGACACCCACTGCCTGACCGGCGAAGGCGGCATCGTGTATGTCGGGCACGGAGACCAGGTTTGGAGATCGGACGACCGGGGAGACAGCTGGGAGGTCGTGGCCGGTGGGCTGGCGAAGATCACCTGCCTGGCCTGACTGGCAGTAACCGATCTCACCTGACTAGCCTCGCCCACCTGCCAACCCGATGATCCGAAGCCGAGTTCTCGCCCTTGCCGCCGTCAGCACGCTCCTCCTGGGAGCGTTGGCGGTGTGGGGAGGGGAAACGCCCCGATCCATCACCCCGATAACTCCACCTCCAGAAGCCGCCCCACCCGATTCCCCCGCCCTGCTCGACCCGCAGGTGCTCGAGATGCGAGCCGTCGAGAACGACATGATCGAAGAGGCGACGGCTATCGCCCCGGCTACCACGACGACCCTGCCCCCCACGACCACCACACTCGGCCCTACCACCACACCCGGCGACACCACCACCACATCGGGTGCGCCGGCCACCACATCGTCTCCGGCGCCATCATCGACATCACCGCCGACCACTCAGGCTCCGACGACCACTGCCCCCTCCGGGGGCTACAACGCCGCCGCCGAGAGCGAGTTCGCCTCACGGATCAACTCACTTCGCAGCTCCAACGGTCTCGCCGCGCTGTCACGCAGCGGCTCGCTCGACTCCTATGCCCGCTCCTGGGCGAAAGAGATGGCCGATGCCGGAAGCATCTCCCACTCCAACATCGGATCGCTCCTCGGCGAGTGGAGCTCGGTCGGTGAAAACGTCGGGGTCGGAGGCTCGGTGGGGGCGATCTTCGACAGCCTGGTGGCCAGCGCCCCGCACAAGAGCAACATGCTCGGCGACTTCACCCACTTCGGGATCGGCGTCTACCAGGACGCGGGCGGCGCCCTCTGGACGACGCACGTCTTCGCCCGCTAGTGCTCT
>CAZYCX010000159.1:0-2385 GCA_964645875.1 uncultured Acidimicrobiaceae bacterium | reverse complement strand
TTCTGGACGTAGTTCTTGACGAACTCCTCGGCGTTCTCCTCGAGGACCTCGTCGATCTCGTCGAGGAGATCGTCCAGGGCGTCCAGATCGGCCTCCGATTCGACGGGCTCGGTGACCTGGTCTTCGGTCTCTTCCTTGCGGCGGCCTTCCGCCTGGCTGCGTTCTCTATCTGACATCTAGTTGCTCATCCTTCCAATCGCTGCAGCAGGTCTGCGGCGTCTTCGGCGTTGTCGAGGAGCTCGCCCACCAGGCTGATATCCCCGCGCAACGGCTCCATCATAGGAACACGTTTGAGGTGGGATTCGCCGATGTCAAATACCAGCGAGTCCCAGTTGGCGGCCACCAGGGAGTCGGAGAACTCGCTGACACATCTGCCCCGGAAGTAAGCCCGGGTCCGGGTCGGTGGCGCGGAGACCGCCTCGAGTATCTCGTCGTCGGTGAAAAGCCGTCGCATCGACCCTCGGGCCGCCAGACGGTTGTAGAGCCCTCGCTCGGGGTCGACGTCGTGATACTGCAGATCGAGGGCGCGCAGCTTGTTGTTGCCCCACTGCAGCCCGTCGCGGGACACATACCCTTCGAGCAGTCGCTTCTTCGCCACCCAGTCGAGAGTGTCGCTGAGCTGGGAGGGGTCGGTGGAGAGCAGGTTCAGCGTGCGCTCCCACTCCTCGATGACCAGCCTCCACACCGGGTCGTCGAGCTCCTTCTCCACGTATTTGGCCAGCCACTCGAGATATCGACCCTGCAGCTCGAGCGCCGTGGCCGTGCCTCCCCCATCGAGCTCCAGCGGGCGGCCCAGACTGAGGTCGTGGCTGACCTGCCAGCAGGCCTCCACCGGGTCGAAGAGATCGAGCGAATCGGGGATGGCCCCGTCCTCGAGTGCGGCGAGCATCAGGGCGGTGGAGCCCAGCTTGAGGAAGTTCTGATATTCGGAGAGGTTGGCGTCGCCGATGATCACATGGAGACGGCGATATCGGGAGGGGTCGCCGTGGGGCTCGTCGCGAGTGTTGATGATCGGGCGTTTCAGCGTGGTCTCGAGACCGACCTCCTCCTCGAAGAAGTCGGCCCTCTGGGTGATCTGGTAGTCGATGTCGGCCCGGTCGTTCTCCTTGCCGACCTTTCCCGCCCCGGTGAATATCTGTCTGGTGACCATGAAGGTCATGGCGTAGCGGATCACGTCGCCGAAGGGAGTCTCCCGGCTGAGCAGGTAGTTCTCGTGGGCGCCGTAGGAGTTTCCCTTCCCGTCCGAGTTGTTCTTGTACAGCGAAACCTGGCGACCAGCGGCCTCACTGGCAGATCGAGCGGCGCGATGCATGACCATCTCTCCGGCCTTGTCGTAGAGGGCGGCCTCGCGCGGGTCGTAGGTCTCCGGTGAGCTGTACTCGGGGTGTGCGTGGTCGACGTAGAGCCGGGCTCCGTTGGAGAGCACCGAATTGACCACGGCGCCCTCAGGGTCGATGAGGCCATAGGTGTCGTGCCCGAATCCGCGCGCATCCCGTCCCGGCGACTCCTCTTCGTAGGACCACTGCACCTTGACCCGTGAACCCGGGTAGGAGTTCACGACCAGCGAGGAGGCGACGGCAGGGTTGAAGCCAGGGTCCCCCCGGACCACGATGCCGTACTCGGTCTCCGTCCCGAGCACCTTGTGCAGAGCCATCAGAGGTACTGGCCGCCCGCGACCTTCTCGATGAGACGACTCTCTTCGTCGCCTCCAACGAGAGTGCGCACGTAGACGATCCGCTCCCCCTTCTTGCCCGAGATCTTGGCCCAGTCGTCGGGGTTGGTGGTGTTGGGCAGGTCTTCGTGCTCGCGGAATTCTTGTTTGATCGCTGCTGTGAGGTCGTCCTTGCGCACCCCGCCGGTGCCTCCGGCGATCTGTCGCTTGATGGCGTCCTTCTTGGCGCGGCGAACGATGTTCTCGATCATGGCGCCGCTGGCGAAGTCCTTGAAGTAGAGGGTCTCCCGGTCGCCGTTGGCATAGGTGACCTCGAGGAACTCGTTGTCCTTGGACTCGGCGTACATGTCCGCGACCGTGGCCTCGATCATCTCCCCGATGGCCGTGCCGGCGTCGACGCCGTTGGTCTCGTCGGGGTCGAGCGGGGTCTCATCACTCAGGTAGATGCGGAAGATCTCCAGGGCCGCGGTGGGGTCGGGTCGGTTGATCTTGATCTTCACGTCGAGACGGCCCGGCCGGAGGATGGCAGGGTCGATGAGATCTTCCCGGTTCGAGGCACCGATGACCACCACGTTCTTCAGCGACTCCACGCCGTCGAGCTCGGAGAGGAGCTGGGGCACGATCGTCGACTCGACGTCGGAGCTGATGCCGGTCCCCCTGGTGCGGAACAGCGAGTCCATCTCGTCGAAGAACACGATCACGGGGACGCCCTC
>CAZYCX010000158.1:0-2498 GCA_964645875.1 uncultured Acidimicrobiaceae bacterium | reverse complement strand
TCGGATTTGAAGGGGTCCTTGCACATCACGGTGCGCTGGGCCTGGTCGTTGAGCTTGAGATGGACCCAGTCGACGGTGAAGTCGCGCTTGCGCGCCTTCGCCGCCTTGATGAAGGCCCCGCGGAGCCGCGCCCGCGTCGTCTGCGGCGGCCGCACCACCGCGTCGGCCACCTTCTCGTCGGTGACCACCCGGTCGGTCAGCCCGGCGTTCTCCATCATGTAGTAGAGCCCCCTGGTCCGGTCGACGTCGTGATAGGCGAGGTCCATCATCGACATCCTCGGGTCGGAGAGAGGTATGCCGCGTTTTTCCGAATAGCGGTCGATGAGCTTGTACTTCATCACCCAGTCGACCTCACGATCCAGGGTCATCGGGTCTTTCTCCAAACCGGTGAGCAGGTGCTCCCAGCGATCCACCGCCGCCTGCACCTGCGGGGGGAAGCCGGGGCTGCGGGCAAACCGCATGGCTCGGTCGAGGTACTCCCACTGGATATCGAGTGCGCTCAATTCGCGTCCGTTGGCGAGACGGAGCTTGCGCGTGCAGGTCGTGTCGTGGGACACCTCCCTGATGGCCCGGATCGGGTTTTCCAGCGTGAGGTCCCTGAACACCACGTCCCGCTCGATCATCTGCAGCAGCGCCACCATCGTCCCCACCTTCACGTAGGTGGCGTACTCGCTCATGTTGGAGTCGCCGGCGATGACATGGAGACGCCGATATCGCTCGGCGTCGGCGTGAGGCTCGTCGCGGGTGTTGATGATGGGCCGGGATCGGGTGGTGGCCGAGGACACTCCCTCCCAGATGTGATCGGCGCGCTGGGCCACGGTGTAACCGGTACCGCGCGGGGTCTGGGTCAGCTTTCCCGCCCCGACGAAGATCTGACGGGTGACCAGGAACGGGATGAGGACGTCGACGGTGCGGTGAAAGTCCTTGTGCCGGCTGACCAGGTAGTTCTCGTGGCAGCCATAGGAGTTGCCGGCGCTGTCGGTGTTGTTCTTGAACACGTAGATCACGCCGCGGATCCCCTCCTCCTCGAGTCGCTCCTCCGCTCCGGACACCAGACCCTCGAGGATGCGCTCCCCTGCCTTGTCGTGGGCGACCACGTCCTCGATGCTGTCACATTCGGGCGTGGCGTACTCGGGGTGGGAGCCGACGTCCAGATAGAGACGGGCGCCGTTCTCGAGGAACACGTTCGACGAGCGCCCCCATGAAACGACTCGGCGAAACAGGTATCGGGCGACTTCGTCGGGGCTCAACCGACGCTGACCGCGCAGGGTGCAAGTGACGCCGTATTCGTTTTCCAGCCCGAAGATCCTGCGGTCCATGGGCTCAGGCTAAACCGGACCGGCGGCTCTACTCGGACTCGAGCTCACCCGGTGCCAGCCGCCGGAAGGCGCGTCGCCCATTGCCGCTCTCGAGCACCGCTACCTCCCAGCCTTCCGACTCTCTGCCTTCGGCCCGGTTGAAAGCCTCCATGCACACCGAGAAAGCCTGTTGAAGGCTCATGTCCTCACTCCAGAGCTCTCCGAGGGCTTCGGCCAACTGTTCGGCCTTGCCTCCGATGGCGACATACTTCCGTTCGTCGTAGAGAGTCCCGTCATAAGTGATCCGAAAGAGACGATGCTCGCGGCCGTCTTCGGAGATCTCGGCGAGCAGGATCTCGACCTCGTATGGCTTCGGGTCACGAATGAAGATGACACCGAGTGTCTGCGAGAACGCGGTGGCGAGGCCCATCGCGGTGACGTCGTCACGGGCGTACAGATAGCCCATCAGGTCGGCCTGACGTATGCCCGCCTTGCGCAGGGTCTCGAACTCGTTGTACCGACCGACGCCGGCGAAGGCGATGCGGTCGTAGACCTCCGAGATCTTGTGGAGTGCGGTCGAAGGGTTCTCGGCCAGGATCAATACCCCGTCGGCGTAGTCGACGGCCACGATCGAACGTCCCCGGGCGATCCCCTTCTTGGCGAACTCGGCCTTGTCGCGTACGAGTTGCTCAGGTGCAACGTAGAAGGGAATGCTCATCGCACGTTCTCCACGGCATCCGCGGCCAGTGGGAAGATGGTCTCGTCCGGCACCTCCGCCACACCGTCCGCCTCGATGCGCACCACATTGGGGAGGATCCCCCGCATGAGGTCGGGCGCACCGGTGCCGGTGTCCTCCGACGATGCCGCGACGAGTGCGTTCACGGCGAGCGCCATCGCAGCCTCGGGGGTCATGTCGTCTTCGTAGGCCGTGCGCAGGTAGGACTTGGCGAGGCGCGCGCCCGACCCCGTGCTGCCGAAGTCGGTCTCCTCGTAGCGCCCGCCCACGATATCGAAGGTGTACACCCGCCCCCGGCCCTCCTTGTCGTCATAGCCGGCGAAGATGGGCACGACTACGAGGCCCTGGAACGCCATCGGGAGTTGGCCACGCACCAGCCTGGCGAGGAAGGAGGCCTTTCCTTCCAGTGAGAGCCTGATTCCCTCGATCTTCTCGTAGTGCTCCAGCTCGACCTGGAACAGCTT
>CAZYCX010000157.1:0-2584 GCA_964645875.1 uncultured Acidimicrobiaceae bacterium | reverse complement strand
GTTCCAAAGGTTCCCGCTGACACCAGCTTCACCTCCAGCCCCTGACTTCGCGCCAGCAGCACGGAGACGATGTTGGAGCCGGCGATCTGGAAGTCTCCCGCCTCCACACCGGGGATGTTGGCCGCTCCACCGGGGTTGGGCTCGATGGTCACGTCGAGGCCTTGCTCGGCGAAGAAGCCCTGGTCCGCGGTGAACTGGCTGAACGCCGCCGGCGTGCCCAGGATGTCGCCGACCGTCAGTGACACCATCTCCTCGGGAACAGTGGTAGCCGGTTCGGTCGTAGCCGGCTCGGTGGGCTCGGGTGCGGTCGTCACCCCCGCGGGCACCGTCGTATCGACGACGGTGGTGTCCGTACCCTCCTCACCGTCACCACATGCGGCCACGATCAGCGCCAGTGCTGCCAGCAATACCAGGGCTGCTCGCCATGTGGATCGGTCGCTTCTCGGTCTCATCTGCTCCTCCGTTCTCTGTTTGGTGGTGGGATCACGCCCACCCGTTCGGTTTGCTCGTGGTGGTCCTCGTGTCGACCGCTCTCCGGCCGTCACCAACGTGTTTGATGGTGCTGACAACCTCGGTGCGCAGATCGGTGAAGGCGGGAAGACGTTTGGTATCGATCTGGTCGCGGGGCCGGGGCAGGTCGACGGTCAACTCCTTCTCGACCGTGGAGGGCCGGGAGGAGAGCACGATCACCCGGTCGGCGAGATAGACCGACTCGTCGATGTCGTGGGTCACGAACACGGCGGTGACCCCGTACTCGGTCCACACCTTCAAGAGGAGATCCTCCAGGTCGCCACGGGTCTGGGCGTCGACGGACGCGAAGGGCTCGTCCATCAGCAGTATCTCGGGCTCATAGGCGAGAGCCCGGGCGATGGCGACTCGTTGCTGCATCCCTCCCGAGAGCTGCCATGGATAGTGTCTGGCGAACTCCGACAGTCCCACCACCTCCAGGGTCTCGGCAGCCAGCTCCGCCTGACGGTCGGGTCTGACGCCCTTGTGACGGAGCGGGAAGGTCACGTTGTTCTCCACGCGCAGCCAAGGAAGCAGGGAGCTGGCGTAGTCCTGGAACACGAAGCCCATCTCCAGCGGTGGCCGTCGCACCGGCTCGTCTCGCAGCAGCACCTCTCCCCTGGTGGGGCCGATGAGCCCGGCGAGACACTTGAGCAGGGTGGTCTTACCGCACCCGGAGGGCCCCACCACGCAAACGAACTCGCCGGCGGCGACCTCGAAGGAGATGTCGGCGACGGCCTCGGTGGTGCCCTCCCGGGAGCTGTACGACTTGGCCAGCGAGCGCACCTCGAGCAGTGGGCTCATCGGGCCACGGCCTTGGAGGAGTGATGCCAGTTGAGCAGTCGCCGCTCCGCCCTCACGAACAAGAAGTTGCTCACATACCCGATGATCCCGAGGAGGAGGATCCCGGCCCACATGTCGGCGATGGCGAAACGTCGCTGTGACTCGAGGACGAAATATCCGACACCGTCGCGGCTCGCCACCATCTCGCTCACGACCATGAGGATGATCGCGATCGACATGCTGGTGCGCATGCCCGCCACTATCCGGGGCAGTGTCGCCGGGAACACGATCTGGCGCATCCTCGCCGCCCGGGGCACGTTGTAGGCGCGGGCCATCTCGAGCATCTCCTTGTCGACGCCGCGGACACCGTCGATCGTGTTGAGGAGGATGGGCCAGACCGACCCGAGGACGATGATGAGGATCTTCATGACGTCGCCGATCCCGAACACGAGGATTCCGAACGGGATCAGGGCTACCGAGGGCAGAGCCCGCAGGAACTCGGCCACGGGCTGCACCGCGTCCTGAACGACCCGGAAGGCGCCGAGCAGCATCCCGAACCCGACGCCGATCAGCACCGAGAGGACGTAACCGATCGACAGCCGCCGCAAGCTGGGAACCAGGTCGTCGGCCACCCGGTCGAACACCCAGAGGTCCCAGAATCGCCCTCCGATGTCGGTCAGCGGCGGGAAGTAGAACGAACCGCGCGCGGCCGACCAGGCTCCGTAACCGGCCAGCAGGGCAACCGGCACCACGACCTCGAGGACGCCGAAGAGTCGGCGGGAAGTCACGCTCCCACCCCCTCGCGGTAGGAAGGATGCCAATGGAGCACCCGGGTCTCGACCCATTGAAAGATCAGGTTCAGCAACCAGCCGAGAGTGCCGGTGACCATGATGAGCGCATACATGGTCGGGATCTGGGCCGCGGTCTGCGCCGCCACGATGGCACGGCCCAGCCCGTCGGCGCCCACGACGAGCTCGGCGGTCACCGCCAATATCAGGGCGACGGCCGACGAGATGCGAAGCCCGGTGGCGACGTAAGGGAGCGTGCTCGGCAGGACCACCCGGCGGAACCGGGCCATCGGCCCCAACCCATAGGCCCGGGCGGTCTCCTTGGCGGCGGGTTCGACGTCCTGGACCCCGTAGAGAGACTGGAAGAGGATCGGCCAGAAGGCGGCGAAGGCGACCAGGAAGATCTTCATTCCCATCCCGATCCCGAAGATCAGCACCGCCGCCGGGATGAGCGCGACCGAAGGAATGGGACGGAGGAACTCGATCACCGCCCGAAGCGACCGGTA
>CAZYCX010000156.1:0-2594 GCA_964645875.1 uncultured Acidimicrobiaceae bacterium | reverse complement strand
TCGATGGCCATGTCCTGGCCGGCGAATGAGAGAAGGGTTTCAGCCATTGAGGGGAAGACTCCCGGGGCAGACCCGAGGGATTGTAGGGGTCATTGCCACCTTCTGCCATCGTGGAACCGTTCTGTGAGGGTCTACCGACACTCAGTGTCCATAGATCCTCACAGAACGGGGTTGAGCTGGCAGTGCGGACGGGGTTCAGCCGAAGAAGATCTCCAGCTCTCGTGCCGCGCTCTCGGGACCGTCCGAGCCATGGACGATGTTCTGGGTGACGGCCAGGCCGTAGTCGCCCCGGATCGTCCCCGGAGCGGCCTCCTTCGGGTTGGTGGCGCCCATCAGGGAGCGACACACCGCGATCGCCCCTTCCCCCGACCACTCCATCGCCACCACCGGTCCGGAAATGATGAATTCGAGCAGCTCGGGGAAGAAGGGTTTCTCGACGTGCTCCACATAGTGGGTGCGGGCGAGCTCTTCGGTGATGGTGAGCCCGCGGATCTTCTCCAGCTCGAGGCCCTTTCTCTCCAGCCGGGCGATGACCTCGCCGACGAGGCCACGTTCGACGCCGTCGGGCTTGACCATGATGAAGGTGTGTTCAACAGACATAGGCGGGTAACGCTATCGGCCACAGGAGAGTTGGGCGAAGTGGCCGCTCAGGTGAGCAGATCCCGGACCTTGCCGACCAGGTAGATGGACCCGGTGACGAGAACGGCACCTTCGGAGCCCGCTTCGGCCCGAGCCATGTCGAGCCCGAACTCGACGTTCTCCGCGGCGAGAACCGGCACATCGGGCAGGACCTTTGTCACCCGCGCCGCCAGCTCCACGGCCGGCACGGCCCGCTTCTCGTCGACGGCCGTGGTGATCACGCCCTTCACCACGGGTTCGAGATGCTCGATCATCAGCTCGACGTTCTTGTCGCCCATGACGCCGAACAAGAGCTGCCATTTCGTCGTCGGATATTCCTCCCGCAGGGAGGCGACCAGTGTTTCGACACCATCGGCGTTGTGGGCCCCGTCGACCATGACGAACGGGGACGACGCCAGCGCCTCCATACGACCGGGGGCGGTGGCGACATCGGCGGCGTCTCGCAGTGCTTCGACATCGAGTTTGCGGCCGACGAGGGCTTCAGTGGCGGCGACGGCGATCGCCAGGTTGGTCAACTGGTAGCGCCCGTGGAGGGGAAGGAAGATGTCCTCGTAGGTCTCCTCGGCTCCCCGGATGGTGGTCAACCATCCTCCGACCCCCCGCTCGTAGGACTCGACTCCAAAGTCGCGGTCGTAGCGTCGATGCTGGATACCCAATTCGCGCGCCTTCTGGTTGGCGACTTCCAACGCCGGCTCCGGGAGCTCACCGGTGACGAGGATCGAACCGGGCCCGGCGATGGCCACTTTCTCGGCGGCGATCGTCTCGATGTCCTCTCCGAGGAACTCGGTGTGGTCGACTCCGATCGAGGTGACCACGCAGACCTCCGCCTCGACCACGTTGGTGGAGTCGAGCCGACCCCCGAGGCCGACCTCGAGGACCGCGGCGTTGACCGCCTGGTCGGCGAAGAGAGCGAAGGCGGCTGCGGTGGTCAGCTCGAAATAGGTGTTGGGTACCTCACCGGCACCCTCCCGCAGGTCGGCGAAGGCGGCCACGTCTGAGACCGCGAGAGCGAACTCCTCGCTCGTCGAGGCCCGCCCGTTGACGGCGAGTCGTTCCTCGATGCGCTGCAGGTGGGGCGAGGTGTAGGTGCCGGTGGTCAGCCCATGCGCCACCAGGATGAGCGTGGCGAGCCGGGCCATCGACGTCTTCCCGTTGGTCCCGGCGACGTGGATGATGGGATAGCCCTCGTGGGGCCGGTCCATCAGGTCGAGGAGCCCTGTGATCCGATCGAGCCCGGGCTCGCCCCCGAGCCCGATGTGACGCTCGACGTATGCGACTGCTTGTTCGTAGTTCATGAGTGAAGCCCCGGGGAGGTTAGGCCCCGGGGCTTCGTTTACTCGCTCTGTGGCAAGGAGAGGGTTAGGACTCCTCGGCCCTCCTCGAGAAGAGGAGCATGGCCAGTCCGCCGGCCATCAAGGCTGCGGCGTAGGCGGCCATCACGTCGAGGTCGATGCCCGTGAAGGGAAGGGTCTCCGGATCGGAGCAGGTCTCGATCGTGATCGATCCGCTGGTGTCCGCGTCCTCAGGGAACTCGAACCCCTCGTTGGCGGTCGCCTCCCACGTGTAGGTGGCACCTTCGGGAACGGTGATCGACCCGTCCGAGCTCAGTGTCCCGACGACACTGCCGCTGGCGTTACGGATGACGACGTCGGCGCCGCCGTCCACGGACATCGAGACCGTGATCACGCCCTCACCTTCGCCGTCGTCCTCGACACAGATGCCTGTCACCTGAACCAGGATCGAGGCCTGGACCTCGTCCTCGATGGTGTTGGTGAAGGTGCAGGTCACGGTCTCACCGGCTTCGACGTCGATGTTGGTGACCGGTGATCCGTCGTCACAGACCGCACTCACCATCGTCCAGCCTGGAGGAAGCTCTTCGGAGACGGCGTATCCGTCACCGACCGCGACGTCACCCGACGAGCTCGACTGACCGTGGGCCAGTGTGTTGTCGGCCA
>CAZYCX010000155.1:0-2645 GCA_964645875.1 uncultured Acidimicrobiaceae bacterium | reverse complement strand
ACCGCCACCTGTTGCTATAGCAACGCCGGGAGAATCCGTTCGAGACTTGTCACCGGCGGGCACTACCGTCCTCCGACTGATGACTGAATCTCTCGTCCAGGCGCGCGGCCTCACCAAGCGATTCGGCGACTTCACCGCAGTCGACTCCATCGACTTCGACATCCACAAGGGAGAGGCGTTCGGCTTCCTCGGGCCCAACGGCGCGGGCAAGACCTCGACCATGAAGATGATCACGACGGTGAGCCCGATCACCGAAGGCAAGCTGAGCGTATTCGGGGTCGACCCCAACGTCGACGGACGCTCCATCCGCCAGCGCATCGGGGTGGTGCCCCAGGAGGACAACCTCGACCAGGAGTTGACCGTGGCCGAGAACCTCTACATCTACGGGCGCTATCACGACATGAAGAAGTCGGAGATCAACCCCCGCATCGAGGAGCTGCTCGAGTTCGCCCAGCTCACAGAGCGGAAGGACTCCGAGGTCGAGCCCCTGTCGGGGGGGATGAAACGCCGTCTCACCATCGCCCGCGCCCTCATCAACAATCCCGACTTGATCATCCTCGACGAGCCCACCACCGGTCTCGACCCCCAGGCCCGTCATCTGCTCTGGGACCGTCTGTACCGGCTCAAACAGCAAGGGGCGACACTCATAATCACCACCCACTACATGGACGAGGCCGAGCAGCTCTGCGATCGGCTGGTGGTCATGGACCAGGGCAAGATCGCTGCCGAAGGATCACCGCGTCAGCTCATCCAGCGCTACGCCCCCCGTGAGGTCGTGGAGCTTCGTTTCGAGGAGGGGCAGAAGGACGAGGCGGTCCTACGTCTCGACGGTCTCGCCCAGCGATCCGAGGTCCTCGCCGACCGCATTCTCCTCTACACCGACGACGCCGAAGCCACCCAACACGGTCTCCACGAGCGCGGCATGAACCCCGAGCAGGTGCTGGTGCGCCGCTCCACCCTCGAAGACGTGTTCCTGAGGCTGACGGGGCGCGGGTTGGTCGACTAGTGGGCCGCCGGTGACATCGAGCACTCTCAGCCGTTCGCTTCGCTATGCCGAGTCGGAGGTCATCGCCTATCGGCGCACCTGGCGGGGCACGGTCATCACCTCCTTCGTCAACCCGGTGTTCTTCCTCGCCGCGATGGGCGCAGGTCTCGGTGCCCTGGTCGACGAAGGATCGGGACAACGACTGTCGATCTCCTACCTGGCGTTCGTGGCCAGCGGTCTGATGGCGGCCAACGCAATGCAGAACGGGGCCGGCGATGGCTCGTTTCCGGTCATGGCCGGGATCCTCTGGCGCAAGAACTTCCACGGCACCGTCACCACTCCGCTGGGTCCGGCGGACATCGTCTGGGGACGTCTGATCTGGGGTGTCGGACGCCTCACCTTCACTCTCCTCGTGTTCGCGGTGATCGCGTTCTTGTTCGGTGCGCTCGAGATCGGCCCGGCGCTGGCCGCCATCCCTCCTGCGATCCTCACAGGTGTGGCCTTCACCACCGCCATCACCGCTTGGACCCTCACCCAGAAGGATGGGCGCAGCCTCTCCACCCTGTTCCGGTTTCTCATCGTCCCCATGTTCCTCTTCTCGGGAACGTTCTTCCCGATAAGCCAGCTCCCCGACTGGCTGGAGCCGGTCGCCTACGCCACTCCGCTCTTCCACGGTGTCGAGTTGGTGAGGAAGATCTCTCTTCCCGGCGTCGACGAATCGATCGTCACCTCCATCTCGCCCTGGATCCACGTGGCATATCTGGTGGTGATGTCCGTGGCGGGGCTCTACCTGTCGGTCCGATTGCTCGACAGGAGGATCCGTCAATGAGCGTCTCCGCGCCCAGCAGGATCACGCCGGTGGGGCGGATGACCCCCTTCCGCGCCCAGAGGATCTGGGAGAAGAACTATCTCGCCTACCGACGGCTCTGGAAAGTCGTCTTCAGCGGGTTCTTCGAGCCGGTGTTCTATCTACTCGCCGTCGGGATCGGTGTCGGTGCACTGGTCGGCGACGTCGCCCTGCCCAGCGGCGAGGCGGTGGCGTACGCCGCCTTCGTCGCTCCGGCGATGATGGCCGCATCGGCGATGAACGGGGCCGTCATCGAGACCACGTTCAACATCTTCTTCAAGCTCCACTTCGGCAAGGTCTACGAGGGGATCCTCACCACCCCGATGCAGCCCATGGACATCGCAATCGGCGAGATCGGCTGGGCGCTGCTGCGCGGGGTGCTCTACTCGACGGCGTTCGTCGGCGTGATGTGGGGACTGGGGATGACCGAGTCCTGGCTGGCGATCTTCGCGGTCCCTGCGGCCACCCTCATCGGGTTCGCCTTCGGGGCAGTCGGCCTCGCCGCCAGCACCTGGATGAAGTCATGGCAGGACTTCGACCTGGTCACCCTGGTGACGATGCCGTTGTTCCTCTTCTCCGGGACCTTCTATCCCCTCGACGTCTACCCGCCGGCTCTGCAGCTCATCGCCAAGCTGTCTCCGCTGTACCACGGCACCGAACTGTTGCGCGGCTTCACCCTGGGGATGGTCGACTGGACCATGCTCGGCCACGCCGCCTTCCTGGTCGTGATGGGCGTAGTGGGGGCAGCCATTGCGGCGCGGCGCCTCGACGGCATGCTGAGGAAATAGCCGCCTCACCTTTTCGCGCATCAGC
>CAZYCX010000154.1:0-2655 GCA_964645875.1 uncultured Acidimicrobiaceae bacterium | reverse complement strand
CCACCAAGACCGAGTTCGCCCGGGTCCTGGAGGCGGGTGCCGCCGACATCCTCCAGCCCAATCTGGGTCGGGCCGGTGGGATCCTGGAGGGCAAGAAGATCGCCGCGTTGGCGGAGGCTCACAACGCACAGATCGCACCCCACCTCTACTGCGGCCCGATCGTGGGTGCGGCCAACATCCAGCTGGCCACGTGCTCGCCCAACTTCCTCATCCTCGAGGGCATCCTCGATTGGGGAGGGTTCCACGCCGAGCTGTTGAAGACCCCGATCCACTGGGAGGACGGCTATGTCATCCCACCCACCGCCCCCGGTATCGGCGTGGAACTCGACGAGGACGTCGCCCGCGCCCACCCCTACACCGGTGACGGTCTCCATCTCGACATGACGGAGCGCCCGTTCGGGGTCGACGACTGAGGACGCTCTTGTCGATTGTGCATCGAGGCGCGCTGTGCGCGTCTCCCTGCACGTTCGCTCACCCGCTTAGCTCGAGTGTGCATGGAGGCCCGCTCAGCGCGCACTAAGGCCCGCTCGATCGAGGGGGTTGATTCTGTCATCGCGAGAAACGAATGCTTCGGGCATGCATCCGGACCGCGCCATCGACGAATATGCCTCCCGCCAATACGGGACGATTTCCCGGCGTCAGGCAGAGGGAGCTGGTTTCAGCTCGAGAATGATCCTCACCCGGGTCCAGAACGGTGCCTGGATCCGGCTGGCACCGGCGGTCTATGCCCTGGCTTCTGCCGCGCCCAAGTGGGAGCGACAGATGGCGGCGGCCCTGTTGACGAGGGAGGGGTCCATCGTTGCCGCACGCTCCGCGGCGTTTCTCCACGAATTCGATGGGTTCGGCCCGGGTCGACCGGTGATCATGGTGGGACCCGACGGAAACGCCCGGTCTCCCCTCGCCAAGGTCATCCGAAGTGAGCGGTTCGACGACGTCGCCGTGGTGAGGAGGAAGGGGTTCCGGGTGACCGACGAGGCCGAGACTGTGATGTCCCTGGCCGCAGAGTTGGATCAGGATCGTCTGGAGGCCCTGGTCGATTCACTCCTGGCCCGTGGGAGCTGCACGGTCGGTCAGCTCGTCCGCGTCATCGCGGCCAATGGTGGAGCCCGGGGTGTGGCCCGGCTTCGCCCCATCGTCGAGTATCGCCAGCCGGACGCCTATCAGCCGCCCACATCGGAACTGGAACGACTGCTCTACCGAATCCTCGACGACCCGCGGCTCCCCGCTTACACACGTCAGATGCCGATGTTCTATCGAATGGTGGACGCCACGGTGGACGCCTACCTCCACTCATGGCGTCTCATCGTCGAAGGTGACGGTAGGAGGTGGCACACCCGCAAGGCAGATCAGGAGCGTGACCGTCTCCGCGACAACGAGGCCGTGGCCCATGGTTACGCAGTCCTTCGCTTCGGCTACATGGTGCTGCGCGATAGCCCCGAGACGGTCATCGACACCCTGCTCCGTACCGGTCGAGTGAGACAGGCCTCCTAGACGTGAGTGCACCCACGCGCGTTGATCGCGATTGCCTGCACACTCGACCGGAACACCTCGACCAACGTGTCGTGACGCGCGCTCAGCGCGCCTGACTGCACACTCGACGCAACCGTCGGAATCCCTACACCCAGGGGGAGTGGGTGGTGCCCGACCCGTAGGCGGTGCCGTTGGCGAAACGGTCGAAACGGAACGGGGCGAGACCGTCGACGTGCTGGGACCCGGCCAGCTCCTTGGCGACCAGCTTGCCGATGCCGGTCATCTTGAAGCCGTGGTTGGAGTCGGCGACCATGTACACGTTGGGGAGGATCCAATCGATGATGGGGATGTTGTCCGGGGTGAACGCTCCGATGCCGCCGTTGCGCCGGTCTTTGAAGTGGGGCCGGATGCCCTCGAAGCGGGTCATGAACATCCCCATGCAGGCGGTGAAGTAGTCGGCGAACCGCTCGTCCGCCTGGTACTCGTCGTTGTCGTGGCCATACGGCTCCACCGAGGCGTCCGGACCGATCACCTTGGGCAGCCCGCCGCCCTGGATGCCGGGGCGCTCCATGCGCTCGGTCCCGTTCTTCCAGTAGACGTAGACGTTGTCGTCGAGCTCCTTCCCGGTCTGGGGGTCGATCACCGGGGTGTTCATCAACTCGATGTGCAGCACCGGGGGATTGAGATTGTCGGCCGTGTAATAGGGACCGTCGTAGTAGACCTCGCCCTCCTCGAGTCGCCAGTAGGTCCACATGTCCTTGCCCTCGACGAAGGATCCGTCCTGGTAGCCGACGTCCAGCTCCATCGGCTGACCCAGCATCTCCCAGTGGTGGGGGATCCAGGCGCCCATGCAGAGGATGACGGCGTCGGCCGTGATGGTTCCGGCGGAGGTCTCCACGGCACGCACCTCACCCGCCTGGACGTCGTATCCGGTCACCTCGACACCGGAGACGATGCTCACCCCATGCCGCCGGCAGAGGTCGGCCAGACCTTCGACAGCTTGCGCGGTCCCCGCGTAACCGGAGAGCTTCTCGTGGATCACCACGTCGATGCTGTGGTGCTTGAAGTCGGGCCAGACACCGGTGAGGAAATCACGGGCTTCCTGGCCGACGTAGAGATCCGATGAGTATCCCACCGAGTTCTGGCTCTTGTGGATCTTCTCGTACTCGGGGATCTGGTTCTCCT
>CAZYCX010000153.1:0-2671 GCA_964645875.1 uncultured Acidimicrobiaceae bacterium | reverse complement strand
TCAACTCGGCGGCGCTGAGGACGGCGCTGGTCTCGGGAATCTCGGTCAGCGCCTTTGTCACGGGAACATCACCCTCAGGGAGATCGGGCGGGAGCCTCCCCTCACACGCGCCAGCCGGATGATGGGACCAGCTGATCTGGATCGCGCCTCGGAGGAGGGTCGCCACCTCACATTGGACCAGGCGGTTTCGATCGCACTGGAGGAAGCGCCGGCGCACGAGCACACCTGAGGTATCGGTCGGGGGTGGTCGTAGTGCTGGGGCTGGGTCTTGGAAGCGACTCATCCGAAGGCGGGTGTTTCAGGGTGTGGAGCCGGCCACGCTGGAACGAGAGATGTCCCTGGGTGTCCTCCCGGACCCACCATCTGTGTCAGGGTTGCGGTGTCGGGCGTCGGAGAGGAGGCGCCGGTAGACCACATCGGCGATGCGCTGTTTCAGCGCACGGATCACTTCAATACCCGGCCAGCCTCTGGATGAACGTCGGCCTATCGTCCGAGGTCACATGGGCCGGCGCCAGGACATCGGCGATGGTGGACGACGAGCGCAAGGAGACGAAGGTGATCTTCACGCCTTGTGATCGAGAAACGACACTCACCCATGTCCTCGAACTCGGTGAAGCTGATCTCCGTCTCGAGGCCGCTGTGCTCACCGGGTCGATCGGTAGCGACCGCGCCGATCGCTGGTCCGATATCGATATCGCCTTCGTGGTAGCGGATGTCGAATCAAGCGAGGTGGTCGCCGCGGACTGGGTCGAACGGTTCTATCGCGAACTTCCAGTCGCCCACCACTATGAGACCGCCTTTGGGACGACGTTGGTTCGTGGCTTTCTCATGGATAATGGCTTGGAGGTCGACCTCGCATTCACACCAAGCGTCGACTTCACCGTATGGGGGCCCGTGCGCGTGATCTTTGACCGGACAGGTAGTGCGACTAGGGCGGCGGAGTCCCCAGAGCCATGGTCGCCTACACCTAACTGGGCCGGCGAGGCCGGCTTTGCCTGGCACGACGTGCTCCACGCCTGTCTTGCCGTAATCCGTTACAAGCCGTGGCAGGCCCTCTTCTATCTGCAGCGGGTGCGGAACAGGACCCTTTCACTTGCATCGGAGCGCCACGGCTTCGAAGCCGATGAGTTCAAACACGTCGACGAGTTGCCATCGGCCGAACGCGACCCGCTGCTGGCCACCCTCGTCGGGGACCTTGATCGATCATCGCTGATCAGGGCCATCGATCTCGCAACACGGGCGTTCCTCGACGAGCTGCGGCGAGGTGACCCGGCACTTGCGGCTCGCCTGACACCGCCGCTGTCGACGTTTGTGCAGGCCTCCCGAGAAGCGGCCACCCCGACTGAAACCGAAATGTAGGCCGGTCCCAATCAGGAACATCCGACCGGACGGAAGTCCAGGCGTTCAGATCAACTCCGGCACCGGTTAGGTCCCGGAGCGTGCGTGTAAGCTTCCTGTCGCCGCTGCAGTGGCGGCGTCTTGGGGGCTGCGGCCCGGGAGGGAGAGAGACCTATGACGGCGAGGGAGCGAACGGCCCACTCGACCACACAGGCATTCGGACTTGGTCTAATCGCTGCGGCGATGGTCGTGGTGTCGGTTCTGACACTGGTTATGTTCGATGGCGACGATATCGGCCCGTTCGGTCTCGTCGCTGTGGTGTCGGTTGCGCTGACTTGGGTTGTGTGGCGATTCGACAGGCTTTGGGCCCGAATCCTCGGAATCGTCGGAAGCTTGCTTGCGGGGTTCTTCGTCTTCTTCCTGGCGTTCGGTGTCTTTCAACCTTTTAGCCCCCTCGAGTTCATCGTCGGGTTGGCGTTCGTTCTGGGATTCTTCATCTCGCTGGTCTCGGGGGTCATGGCCGTGGTGGCGGGGATGAGACACGGTTTGAGTTCCACATCCGGAGGAAGACGATTCCGTCAGGGGGTGCTTGGTTTGCTTGGGTTGGCTGCAGTGGTATCGATCGTCGGCTTCTTTCTCACCCGGTCAACAGTCGACGAGGCCGAGGCGTCCGGAGCGGCGACTGTTGAGATGGCGAACTTCGAGTTCGAGCCTCAGACTATGACGGTGTCCTCTGGGCAGGATCTATTGGTAGCCAACTCTGACGCGTTTGCTCACGACTTCACTCTCGAACAGTTCGACATCGAGGTCTATCTTGGTCCGGGAAGCGAAGCCATAGTTGACCTCAGCGCTGTTCCACCGGGAAGCTACGACTACTTCTGTTCTCTCCACGTAGACCCCTCCACCGGGGAGGGCATGACGGGACGAATCACAATCGAGGGATAGGCCAGCGCTAAGAAGGGGCCACGTCCCCGCGCAAGCGCAGGTCGGCATCACATCGGCGTGGCGGGTTCGTTAGAGCTATGACAACGTGGATCCAAAAGCAACAGAATGGAGTTGTGGGATTGCTCGCCATCCCCAGCCTCTTCGAGGATGAAGCGATCAACGATTTACGCGCTCGCTGAGTTACGCACTGTCGAAGTACTCGCCCCCCAAAGCCCTTGCCCGGCGCAGATGGACCTGTGATCACCGACGAAATAGATCGGTTCAACCATCCCCCAGCCGCCCATAACAACAGGTCCCGAGCGCGAACGCCCTTATCTGAAACCGTCCGAGATCAGGCACTTCCGCTTGCGGGCTGTGGTATCTGTGCCAGATGATCTCAGCTATGAGA
>CAZYCX010000152.1:0-2700 GCA_964645875.1 uncultured Acidimicrobiaceae bacterium | reverse complement strand
AGGATCAACCTCGGATCGGCGATTGACTGCAGGTCGGCGGGCACGGCGGGGCATGATATGGCCCTGTGCCCGACAATCTCCCCACGGTCTCGGTGATCATCCCGGCAAAGAATGCCGCCGATGTGCTCCCACGCGCCCTGGAGGCCATCGAACGACAGACCTACCCCAACATAGTGGAGGTGGTGGTGGCGGCGGCTGACGAGGCAAGTGCTCGCGCCGCCGGCGGAGCGACAGTCGTGGAGAACCCGGATGGGTCGACCCCGGCCGGGCTGAACAAGGCGATCGGGGCCAGCAGCGGCGAGGTGATCGTCAGGTGTGATGCGCAGTCGATACTCCCGCCCGACTACATCGCACGTGGAGTAGAGACACTCATGCGCACCGGGGCCGCCAACGTCGGGGGAATGCAGGTGCCGGTGGGCGAGACACCGTGGGAAAGGGCCATCTCAGTGGCGATGAGCTCACCGTTCGGGGCCGGAGACGCCCGTTACCGGATCGGCGGTGAAGAGGGCCCCGTTGAGACCGTCTACCTGGGTGTCTTCCGGCGCGACACGCTCGAGCAGGTCGGCGGTTTCGACGAGACTTTCGTCCGTAACCAGGACTACGAGCTCAACCACCGCCTCATCGGGTCGGGAGAGGTGGTGTGGTTCGACCCGGGTCTCGAGGTGAGTTACCGACCCAGGGGAAGCGTCGGCGAGCTGGCCAGACAGTATTACGACTACGGGGCGGCCAAGCGGATGTTCGCCCGCCGGCACCGGGGGTCTCTTCGCTGGCGACAGCTCGCCGCACCCGCGCTGACCCTGACCCTCCTGGTGTCCCTGATCGTCTCGATCTGGTTTCCGGCGGCCTTACTGCTGCCGGTCGCCTACGTCACCGTGCTGGTAGTAGTAGGGCTGGTGAGCTCCGGAGGTGCGCTCCGGGTCGCTGCTGCCCTGGCCACGATGCATCTGAGTTGGGGATGGGGGTTCTTGTTGCCGCACGGGATCGACAGCGGATGACACAACGAGTCGTCGAGATCGTGACCACCGCCCATTGGGAGGGTGATCCGCGGCTCAACCGACACGTCCAGTATCTGAGCGACGCAGGACACACAGCCACGCTCACCAGCTTCCGGGACTCGAGCCGCATTTCGGCCATGTGGCGCGGGTTGGTCGCGATCGCACGTTCGAAGGCAGACGTCGTCATCATCCCCGACCCGGAGATGTTTCTCCTCGCCAGCCTGACGGCACGATTAAGCAGAAAATCACCGGTGATCGACATACACGAGGACTATGGGAGGGCGGCGATGGCCCGAGCCTGGGTACCGCCTTGGGCCCGGTGGCTCGTCCGGACGCTCGCCGCTTGGGCAGTGTGGTGCGGGCGTCTCGTCGCGTGGAGGGTCCTCGTCGCCGCTCCCGAGCTGGCCCGGAAAGGCGATGTCATCGCCCTCAACCTTCCAGATCCGGAGTCGCTACCTCTGGGGAAGTACGACGGTTCGAGGCGGCTGGTATATGTCGGCGATCTCACCGAGGCCAGGGGAGCCACTTCCATGGTTCGGATGCTCGCGGCTTTGGACGATCCATTCGATCTCCTTCTGATCGGTGGCGCCGGTCCTCGCACCATCGAGTCGATCCTCACCACCGCCAAGGAACTCGGTGTTGCAGATCGCATCGAGATGACCGGCCAGTTGAGACACGAAGAGGCCTGGCAGCTGGCGCGCGGCGCTCTTGCCGGGCTGAATCTCCTCGAACCGGCCCCGGCCTACCGGCTGGCAATCGCCACCAAGCTCTGGGAGTACATGGCAATCGGGCTCCCTCCAATCGTCTCCGACCTGCCCGGCCAGGCGCAGCTGATCAGCCGGATCGACCCCGAGCTCGTATGCGCGTCTTCTGAGCAAGCTGCCGACCTGGCAACGAAACTTGCTTCGAGCCCGGCCCGGCGAGCGGCGATTGCCGAGAAGGGCAGGCGTCTCTTGGAGAAGGCGTGGGACGAGAATCGGCCGGACCTGGCTGTTCAGAGGGTCGTCGAGCCCTGACCGATCACGCGGACCCGAACTCCCGAATCGGCAAATCGACCGAGCTCGAGCACTCCGCGCCCGTCGTAAACCACCTTCGCCCCTGGCAAGTCCTCCGGCCCGAACTCCGAGTATTCGCGGTGGTCGGCCTGCACGACAACGGCATCGATCGGCCCACCATCCCATGGGGTCAATCCGTGCCGCTCTAGCTCACCATCGGAATAGAGAGGATCGGAGACGACCGCGCTACCGCCTGCCTTCTCGACCGCGTCAGCCAGGTCGAAGACACCCGAATATGCGGTCTCCTTGACGCCGCCGCGATACGCCGCTCCCAGGATCAAGACCGTGACGTTGGCCAAACCGCCCAGATCGTCCGCGATCGTATTCACGACGCGCGCCGGCACCGAGAGGTTCACCCGCCTCGCCGTCTCGACCAGTTCGGCGTCTGGATGACCGGCGAGATAGAAGCGGGGATAGACCGGGATGCAGTGGCCACCTACAGCCACCCCGGGGCGATGAATATGGGAGAACGGCTGGCTGTTGGAAGCGTCGATTACCTCACCGACGTCGATGCCGGCCGTCTCGGCATATGCGGCGAACTGGTTGGCGAGGGCGATGTTCACATCGCGATATGTGGTCTCGGCGAGCTTCGCCAATTCAGCCGCCTCAGCTGACGCCATTGCCCAGACGCCGTTCGGCCGATCGAGGTC
>CAZYCX010000151.1:0-2839 GCA_964645875.1 uncultured Acidimicrobiaceae bacterium | reverse complement strand
CGAGCTTGGGTTGAAGCTCGAGGGTCGGGCGATGGTTGAAGGAGAGTGGGCTGGACGCGTCACCGGACTGGGTGACCAGCAGGTCGAAATCGCGATGATGGTTACTCCCGACGGCCACAGTCGGCTCGAACTTTCCCGATTTCTCACTCCACCTGTTGTCTCTGACCATCGAAACGCCGCTGTGAATGCCCTTGGCTATCTACGCGCAATGTTCACAGTGAGCGACATCGACGAAACTCTTGCTCGGCTACGTACGCGGGGTGCGACGCTCGTCGGCGACGTGGTGCAGTACGAAGATTCCTATCGCCTCTGCTATATCCGTGGTCCCGAAGGGATTCTGATTGGACTAGCCGAAGAACTTGGTACCGGGTCGTAGCTGAGGGCTCGAACTTCCCGAGGGGACTTAGGCACACCACCTAGGCGGCGACCGTGCATAACGCGCGGCCCCCTAACGCGGGAATCGGCCGAATGACAGAGCGATAGCCAGCAGTTCCGAACCGAGCGAGACGTGCCGATCTGCTCGGTTTGTCGGGAGGGGCGTTATCGCCCGGGATCAGGGTGATATGAGCGGTGCGACTCAGGACTCGCTTGTCACGCTCAAATATCTTGTGGAGTTATGGAAACGGGATCTGGTCCGACCTCACGTATTCGTGGTGGGTTGCGGATGCCTTGGCGAGTGGCTGGCACCCTGGTCATTGCAGCTGGGTATCTAATAGTCGCAGCGGTCTTGGGCGGGCGCTGGGTGGACGAGGATCGATGTCTGCATGTGGGACAGGCAGTGGGGATCTCAGACGGCTATATGCAACGATCGATCTGGAGTTTCCCACCACATATCCGTTGCGAGTTTGGTGGTGGGGAAGTAATCATCGACTACTCCCTAATGGTTTTGCTCGTATTGATCGGCGTATCCGCGGTGGCGGTCCTGATCATCGCTTATAGCGTGCTCGGTCGGATAGGCGTCGCCAAGGCTGACTAGGGGTGGATCCCGACGGTACGAAAGCTCAGACAGTCAACTACCCACGCACCCGACTGCGCAGACGAAAAGCTCAGCCCCTCACGAGAAGGCTGGGCCGCGCTGAACGCACGCCGAGGTGCCGATCTCGGACGGTTTCAGATATGAATCCCTAACGGTTGTCAAGTCACGCTGGGTGGGCAGGCGGAGACGCCGTCGGTGTTCGTGGCGACGGCTGGGGGTGGTGTGAGCGCTGGTTGTCGAGGCCGGGCCTGGCTAGCCGGAAAGTCGTCCTCTGCGGGGCTTGTTGCGGGCTCGGGCTCGTCGGCGTACGTGTTCGGGGACGGCGTAGCGGGCGGCGAGACGTCGTGCTTCGACCCTGTCGATGGCGTTGCCGTCTACGTCTCTGATCTCGTATGGCTCATCGCTGGTGAGGGTGGCCCACACTCGGCAGACGAGTTTGCGTGCTGTGGCGCAGGTGGCCTGCATGTGGTGGTGGCCCCGTTCGCACATCATCCTCTGGTAGAAGGCAGCGAGCTGGGGGTCGAATTGTCGGGCCACATTCGCCGCCTGATAGAAGGCGAGCCGCAACTCTGGTGGTCCTTCTTTGGTGATCGGCCTCGACGGGGACACCATGAGCCCGGACTCCCAGTTGGAGGGGTTCAACCCGACGAAAGCGGCGGCCTGTTTCGACGTTCGGAACTGGTGGCCGTCGCCGAGGTAGGCGCGGACCACTGGTGCGGTCACCGGGCCCATTCCCGACACGGACAACAGCAGCTCATCCGATCCGTATGCCGACCGCCACAGCGAAACGGCTTTCTGGCTGGCCTCCTCGACCTTGTGGTCTGCGATGTCGATGTCGTCCAACAGTTCGGTGATCTCCCATGCCAGGGCGTCGAGGTTGAGGCGTCCGGTCCAGAAACCAGCCCAGCCACGAGCTGTCTCACGGATCCTCTCTGCACGCTGTTTCGGGTCGCCTCCGTCACGCAGGTAGGTCTTGCAGAGCGCTGCGATCGACTTGGTGTGGGCACGAGACAGCTGGTCGAGGCGAGGCCATCGTCCCAGGATCGCTCTGCCGAGACGGAGGGAATCGCTCATCGCCTTCCACACGTCGGGGAACGCCCAAGCCGCCAAAGACCACAGCCGCAGTTCGCTGTTGTGAGCCTCCGCGGTCCAACGATGGCGGCGACGGACCGCCCGGCGTAGAGCCACCTCGCCGGCGGTGGGCAGCCGACCCGCCGACAATCCGAACAGATCCGCCGACGTGGCCAACATGTCAGCGTCGATCACGTCGGTCTTGTTCTTACCGGCGATCGCCTCCCGCAGCTTCGACGAGTACCGGGAGTCGATCAGAGCGAACCCACACTCGGCGTCGTGGACCGCATGGCCCAACGACAGCCACGACATGCCCGTCGGCTCCGCCACCGCCAACGCTCCCGGATGCTCCGAAAGTCGGCCGGTCAACCTCGCCATGCCGGCCAGGGTCGGCGACACCGCAAAGTCCTCTGCTATCCCCTCCCCGCCGGTTGAACCTCGGATCGCCACGCGATGGTTGGCCACCACCGCCGCGTCGATCCCCACCGTCACCCGATTAGGGTCAGAAACCATCGAGGGTCCTCCTCACTTGTATCGGGCGGCCGACGCTCACACGACCGGCCGCACATTCACTGACTTGTCCAGGAGGACCCTCGAGCACGCTCACAAGACTCGAACCAGGTCTTCTCCCGACACCACCCAATCACGGAGCGGACGAACCACCAGGCCACCCGACCATGTGAGCTATACGATGCGAACCCCAGCAACGGAGGCACCACCAAATCCCTCAACCGGGTCTGCTCGGGAGACGAACCCCGGCGACGTTCATAACTTCGAGCCTCAAAAGCTCAG
>CAZYCX010000150.1:0-2843 GCA_964645875.1 uncultured Acidimicrobiaceae bacterium | reverse complement strand
GACTGGTCGATGTCGATGACCTTGTCGATCAGGTCGATGCCCTCCACCTTCTTGTGCCGTCCCGGCACCACCCGGGCCCGGTTGACCTTGCTGGCCAGGGTCTTCCACAGGATCTCCTCGACCAGGGTCGACTTGCCGGAGCCAGACACGCCGGTGACCGCGGTGAACACCCCGAGCGGGAAGGTGACGTCGATTCCTTGCAGATTGTGCTCCGACGCCCCCAGCACCGTGATCGCCGCCCCGTTTCCCTCCCGGCGTATCAGGGGCACCTCGATCTGACGCCGTCCGGCGAGATAGTCGCCGGTCATCGAGTCGCTGGCCCCGGTGATCTTGTCCAGCGGCCCTTCGGCGACGATGGCCCCGCCGTGCTCACCCGCCCCGGGGCCGATGTCGACGATGTGGTCGGCGGTGCGGATGGTCTCCTCGTCGTGCTCCACCACGATCAGGGTGTTGCCCAGGTCACGGAGCCGTAACAGGGTCTCGATGAGACGCTGGTTGTCGCGCTGGTGGAGCCCGATCGAGGGCTCGTCGAGGATGTAGAGCACTCCGACCAGACCCGAACCGATCTGGGTGGCGAGCCTGATTCGCTGCGCCTCTCCCCCGGCCAGGGTCGCTGCCGACCGGGACAGGGTCAGATAGTCGAGACCGACGTCGAGGAGGAACTTGATCCGCGACCGGATTTCTTTGAGCACCCGCTCGGCGATGTGGGCGTCACGTTCGCTCAGCTCCAGGGTGTCGAAGAACTCATAGGCCTTACCCAAGCTCAAGTCGGACACCTCGGCGATGTTCTCACCTTCGATGGTGACCGCCAGTGAGATCGGGTTGAGGCGGCCTCCGCCGCAGGCGTCGCAGGGCACCTCGGCCATGTACTCCTGGTAGTACTCCCGGGCCGAGTCGGACTCGGCTCCCTCATGGCGTCGGCTGAGGAAGGGGACGGCCCCTTCGAAGGTGGCGTCCCAGCGTCGCCGCCGCCCGAACCGGTTGGTGTACTCGATGGTGAACTTCTCGTCGCCGGTGCCGTAGAGGATCTTCTCCCTGATGTCCTCGTCGAGGTCCTTCCAGGGGGTGTCCATGGAGAAGCCGAGCTCGCTGCTGAGCCCGGTGAGGAGCCGGTGGTAGTAGCGCATCCGGTTGGAGGCCCACATGGCGATGACCCCCTCGCCGAGTGACAGGTCGGGGTCGGCGATGACCAGCTCGGGGTCGACCTGATAGCGGGTCCCGATCCCCGAGCACTCAGGGCAGGCGCCGTAGGGGCTGTTGAAGGAGAAGTTCCTGGGCTGGAGGTCCTCGAAGCTGAGCCCGCACCTCGAGCAGGCGAGGTGCTGGGAGAAGGTGAGGGTGGATCCGTCGACGATCTCGATGTCGGCGACACCCTCCGCCAGTGAGAGAGCGGTCTCCAGTGACTGGGTGAGACGCTGCTCCATGCCCTCCTTGCGGACGAGACGGTCGACGATCACCTCGATGGTGTGCTGGTAGTAGCGGTCGAGACGTATCTCCTCGGTGAGGTCACGTACCTCTCCGTCGATGCGGGCCCGGGCGAAGCCCTGCTTGGCTAAGTCCGAGAGCAGCGTCTCGTACTCCCCTTTACGACCTCGGACCACCGGGGCCAGCACCTGGAACCGAGTCCCCTCCTCCAACTCGAGGATGCGGTCGACGATCTGTTGGGGGGTCTGTCGCTCCACCACCGTCCCGTCGTTGGGGCAGTGGGCGACCCCGATCCGGGCGAAGAGGAGCCGGAGATAGTCGTGGACCTCGGTGACGGTGCCGACTGTGGACCGGGGGTTTCGGGAGGCGGTCTTCTGGTCTATCGAGATCGCCGGTGAGAGGCCGTCGATGAAGTCCACGTCGGGTTTGTCCATTTGTCCGAGGAACTGTCTGGCATAGGCGGACAGCGACTCGACATAGCGGCGCTGGCCCTCGGCGTAGATGGTGTCGAATGCGAGCGAGGACTTACCGGATCCGGAGAGACCGGTGAAGACGATCAGTTTTTCGCGGGGCAGTTCGACCGTGAGGTTCTTGAGGTTGTGCTCGCGGGCGCCTCTGATGAGTATCGATTCGGTGGACAAGGCCCTGCCTGGTGGATTGAGTTACGGCAGTGTAATACGAGTCAGGGCCGAACACCTGTTCGTTGAGTGGGATAGGGTGGTGCTGACTCTCGCGCCGCCCGTTTGCATGACTTCTCGGCCATCGATGAACATCACCCGACAAGTACTAATTGTTCCGGATCGGCTCTGGCGAATCCTGGACTCGCGGCGTCGCCGCATCGACCGCGGCTTGTCTGTCTTCCACGAACACAACGAGGATCGACGCCGTGAGCAACGGAGCGAGGACCCTGGTGAAATCGAAGAACTCGGTCCAGATCGCGGCCGTGAACATGGTTCCAAGGGGCACGAATCCGATGAACGCCCAACTCAACAGGGAGCGACCCACCCACCACCTGCGAACGAGGAGAATCGCGAGGATTACGAGGCAAACGCCGAAGGCCATGACGATCGGCCGTTGCCACCATTGGGACACCGCCGTTCCCAATCCGGCAAATGGCAGCCCGAAGCTCCCCGGCAGACCGGGATCGGGACCGAGTCTCAAGCGTAGATAGGCCTCCCAGAACCCCAGAGCAACAGTGGGGATGCCCAGTGCAACGAGCGCATGACGTCTTCGCCCTCGACTCCACATCCATGCGGCCACGCCAATTGCGCATACGAGCATCGACTCTCTGGTGAGTGCGGATGCCGCCAACAGTGTGACTGCGGGTGTGAAGCGTTCCTCGTAGAGCAAGGCGACGGCCCAGATCCCCAGCGCCAAGGCCATTATGCCGGCCCCATCGATGATGAGAGTAAAGATCA
>CAZYCX010000149.1:0-2852 GCA_964645875.1 uncultured Acidimicrobiaceae bacterium | reverse complement strand
GAGTGACAATCGAAGCGGTCCGCCTTCGCAAGAAGGAGGGGGGACGGTCCGGTACGTGGGAACGCCCGGAGGTCGTTGATTGAGTGACTGCTCAAAACTACGCTTCACCAGCGGACGGAGTTACTAGATACAAATGAGCACCCCCCTCATAATCGCTGCGCTGGTGATATGTGCCATCTGGGCCGTCTACTTGCTGCCGAGTGTCTTCGGGGAGCGGAGTAGCGTCTCTTCCATCAACTCCACCGAGGAGTTCGATCGCTGGACTCATTCCATCGCACACGTCCAGAAGCATTCCACGGCCGACCTTGCCGCGGCTCACAAAGACCAGATCAGGGTTCGCCGACGTCGGACCTTGAGCGTGTTGGCAGGGCTCGCCCTGGCCGGGTTCGCCGCCGCCGCCTACTACGGCTCGCTGGCTTGGCTTCTCGCCGGGCTCTTCTTCATCTCCTTGATCGGTCTCTACGTCGCGGCTCTCACTCAGATGAAACAGCAACGTCTGCAGCGACTGAAGGTGACCCACGTGGCCGAGCGCCCCACCGAGTGGGAAGAGCCCCAGGTCCGAGTCATCGCCAATTGACCTTCGACCTCTCCGACGAGGTCCGTTCCATCCTCGACGCTCGATTCGAGGCGCGTGAGACGGCCATCGCCCAGTCGCGTCGAGCGATCCGCGCCGCCGCCAACGGGATACGTGCTCTCCACCGGTCGGAGTGGGATCGCGCCGACACCCTCATCGCTCAGGCAGGAGAGCTGCTCGCTTCCATATCCGACGCACTCTCAGCCAACCCGGAGCTCCTGGGCCATTCGGTGGTCCACCAGGCGGCAAAGGAGTTCGCTGAAGCGCGAATCGCCCAGGCGGTCTTCACCGGGTCGGACCTCCCCAGCTTCCGCGACCTCGGAGTGGATCCGGTCCCATATCTGCACGGTCTCGGTGAGGCGGTGGGCGAGATGCGGCGACGAATGCTCGACTTGCTGCGGGCGGAGCGCCTGTCCGAGGCGGAGGGTCTGCTCGAGGAGATGGATGGAATAGTCGACCAGCTCGCCCAGGTCGACTATCCGGACGGCATGACCAACGGGCTCCGACGCACCACCGACGTGTCTCGGTCTCTCGTCGAGCGTTCCCGCTCGGACCTGACCGCCACAGTGGTGCAGGAACGTCTCCGCCAGGATCTCCGCGACCGGTAAGCGACCGCCCGTCAATCGACGAGGTAGCGCTTCAGGAAGCGCCGGTGCCGGCCGATCTTGCCAACTGTGGGGTGCGCAGAGCCGGAGAAACATGACGACACGTGACGCCAGCGTCGCTTGGCGAGGAAGTGCCGACGGCCTGGCACGAGTAGAGCAGCCTCTCGACTCGGTGGTCGGGCTGGCCGAGATGCTCTGCGATCGGAGCCGAGACGTGAGTGCTGCGGCCCGCAACGAGATGATCGAGCAGCTGGCGGTTCGCGCCCAGGCGGCCCATCACGCCGTCCGTAACCTGTTGGTGGCCGATCAGTTGGCGAGCGGCGAAGTCGAGTTCGATACGGACACCGTCGAGTTGAGGGAGCTCATCGAATCGGTCGCCCAGGAGTGGACCCTCGCCTCCCGCGGGGTGCGGATCACCGTGACGGGCTCGATAGACGCAATCGGCGATTCCGGCTGGGTCGCCCGGATCGTGCGAAACGTCTTCGAGGACGCCATCGATCGTGGGTGTCGTAGCATCGACGTCCGCATCTCGGAGTCCTACAGCAAGGTCGTAGTCGAGATCGACGACGACGGAGCCGAGATCCCCGACGAAGATCTCCGGGCACTCGGCTCCGAACATCACCGAATGCTCGCCTCCACCTGGGACGGCTCGATGGTCGGCATCGGGGTGGCGGTCGCCCGGGGCCTCGCCAAGGGAATGGGTGGTGAGGTTCGGTACTTCCGGGCTGGTGACCTCAACACCTGTGAGCTGACGCTTCGCAAACAGAGCAACACCACGAGTCGGCGTCGCCAGCTTCCCAATCTCTCCGTCGCGCCGAAACGGACCAAGCCGCATATGGACGATCTCGTCGAGTTGTTGGACGGAGAGTCGGTGTCGATGGTCTATCAGTCGATCGTCGACATCCGATCCGACCCCGGTTCACCGAGGGTGGTGGGCTACGAGAGCTTCGCCCGTTTCCCGTATGCGTCTCCACCCGAGTGGTTCAAGCTGGCCGGCTCGTCCGGGGTGGGGGCCGACCTGGAGTTGCTCGCCCTCCGCCGAGGGATCGAGGGATTCCTCGAGCGTGACGACGGCTCGTTCCTCGCCTTGAACCTGTCGAATTCGACTCTGCTCTCTCCTGGCCTCCTCTCGGCTCTCGAGGGAGTCGATCCCGGGCGCCTGGTCCTGGAACTGTCGGACACCGCCCGCATCCGCAGCTATGAGGTCACCAGGAAGGCCGTCGACGCGCTCCGGGCGCGCGGCGTGAGGTTGGCGGTCGACGACGTCGGTGCCGGAGAGATCGACATGTGGCACATCCTCCGTCTCGACCCCGAGATCATCAAGCTCGACCGGCACCTGGTCGCCGATGAGAACGTGAGGCGGAACAATGCTCTGATCCGGGGCCTCACCGCCATGGCGCGAGACCTGGGGATCATGGTCATCGCCGAGGCAATCGAGACGGACATGGAAAGACGCCGGCTCCTCGACCTCGGTGTCGAGTTTGGCCAGGGTTACCTCTTCGGCAAGCCGGGCCCCGTCGACTGGAAGACCCGGGTGCTCAGCCAGACCTTCGACTGATTTGTCTCTGCAAGGTGCCAATCCGGATCTGACCTGAATCGTGGTGACCGATACAATTCGCCGTCCCCACAAGGGGCTGTAGCTCAGCCTGGCAGAGCACCTCGTTCGCAACGAG
>CAZYCX010000148.1:0-2909 GCA_964645875.1 uncultured Acidimicrobiaceae bacterium | reverse complement strand
CTGATCAAGAACGAGAAGGTCGTGCTCGTCATCGAGGACCTGCACTGGGCCGACGAGGCCACCCTCGGGCTGGTTCGGTACCTGGGACGGAGGGTCGGCCCGACCGGAAGCCGCCTGATCGTCACCTATCGCCCCGAGGAGCTCGACTTCAACTCGTCTCTGCGCTTGGTGATCGCCGATCTGGGCTCCGTGGCCACTCGCATCGATCTCGCACCGCTCAGCGTGGCCGGCGTCTCCCGATTGATCGGAGCGTTGGGCATGGACGCCGAAGCGGTGCATGCCGCAACCCTGGGCAATCCTTTCTTTGTCGAGGAGATAACCAGGAATCCTGAGACCGATCTGCCTCCTAACATCCAGAACGCGGTGCTCGCCAACGCGGGTCGTCTTCCCGACGACACTTTGGAGTTCATCAGGACCGTTGCCTTGAGCCCGGATGGTGTGGCTTTCGAGCACATCGCCGAGCTCGGCGACACCCGGGGGACACACACCGACCTTGGTTTTCAGCGGAGGCTGCTCGCCACGAACAGGGGCCGGATCGAGTGTCGTCACGAGTTGATCCGCCAGAGCTTGATCTCATCGATACCTCCGGCGACCAGCCAGAGGCTGCACCGGCGACTTCTCGAGTCGTTGGAAGCACGGGCCAACGCCTCCCCCGACACCGCCCGGCTCGCCTACCACGCCATCGGGGCCGCTGACCCGGATAAGGCGGGTGACTATTCGCTGCAGGCAGCCCGGGACGCCGCTTCGTCCGGTGCCCATCGTGAAGCGGCATTCCACTACGTCAACGCCCTGGAGCATGCCGCGGGCATGGATGCCGAGACCCTGAGCGAGACCTTGCTACAGGCGGCACGGGAGCACAGCACGATCAACGTCTTCGACACCGCGGTTCGACTGGCCAGACAGCGTCTCGATCTCGTCGACTCCCCAGAAGACCTCGGGCGGGCTCGGGCATGGGTTGCCTTCTTCGAGGCACGAAAGAACGATCTGGTACCGACACGGACCGAGGCCGAGGCGGCGGCGAAAGCGCTGAGAGAGAGACCACCCACCCCCGAGCTCGCCCTTGCTCTGGGTGTGCTCTCCTGGGTCGAGGTCGTCGAGGGCAACTGGCAACGAGCTGTCGAGGTGGGAGAAGAGGCCGTGGCCATCGCCCGGGACACGGGCTCTGTCGGTGCCGAAGTATACGCGGCGACCAACGCCGGGACCGCCCGCTGGTTCCTCGGTGACCGGTCGGGCATCGACGAGGTCGAAGGGGCGGTTCGGCTCGGCATCGCCGCCGACGGCACCGAGTTCACGGCCAAGGCGATCAACAATCTGGGAGTCATAGCGCTCTACTCCGGCGATCTGCACGAGGCCCGGCGCTGGTTCTCCCAGCTCCAGGATTACTCCGCCTCACACGAGTTGGACGCCTGGTACATCGCCGCGGTGAGCACTATGGCCTGGATCAATGTCGCCTCGGCCCGTTTCGACGACGCCGACCGCGATCTCGAAGTCGTGTTGGGACAGAAGACCTGCCAGCAAACCGACATCGAGAAACGCGTCGTGGCGGCTCGTCTCAGGATGCGACGTGGCGATCCAGGGGCGTTGGGGCTGATCGAGGAGGTGTTCCGGGAGCTGGAGAACTTCGCCGATCATCACATGCATGTGATGGGCTGTGTTCTGGCCATGGAGGCGGCATGGCTCGGCGTGATCCCACTCGACGAGACCATCGAGCGTTATCAGCGATTGCGACTCTCACCGGTCATGGCCAGAGACCGTTTCGGGCAGGCCGAGCTCACTTTCTGGGCGCACCGCCTCGGCGTCGAACTACCCGAGTGGGAGCCCGTGGGCCGGGCCGGGCTGGAGCTGAGCGGGCACCCGGAGCAAGCATCAGCCAAGTGGGCGAAGGGTGGATATCCGATCGAGGCCCTGATCACCCGAGCCATGGTCCCATTGGGCGATCTCGCTGCGATATTCACCGAGTTGGCCGGGCTCGGCGCCCACGGCGTGGCAAGGGGATTGCGACAGGAGCTGCAGCGACGGGGCGTGGCCCGAGTGCCCCGGGGCCCTCGGGCCGACACCGTCGAGAACCCGGCTGGTCTCACCAATCGGGAGATGGAGGTGCTGGCATTGCTCAGTACAGGGCAGTCCAATGCCGTCATCGCCGAGAACCTCTACATCTCGGAGAAGACCGTGGGGCACCACGTCTCATCGGTGCTCTCCAAGCTCGGTGTCTCCAGTCGAGGCAAGGCCGCGGCGATGGCCATCGCGGAGGGCTGGACGGCTTTCAAGTCCTCAAAGTAGGGACAACGCCCGATGTGGGCAGCCCCCTCGCACCATAGCTTTGGCGCGGTGAAGGAGCCCCCCTGCCCCGCTACCTGGTAGAGCGATCCTTCCTCGAGGGCCTCGACGTGCTTCCCGGCCCGAAGGGGAGACGGAAGCTGGAATCCATCATCGCCTGCAACTCCGATCGCAGTGTGACCTGGGTCCATTCCTACGTGTCATCCGACCGGCGGACCTCCTTCTGCATCTACGACGCCCCCAATCCGGAGGCGATTCGGTTGACCGCCCGGGCGAACGGCCTGACTGTCGATCGCATCGTCGAGGTATCCGTCCTCGATCCCTATCCCTTCCACACCGCTCTCTGATCTTCGATATGGGGAATTCCACCGATGTGTGAAGAAGAGAGCCGCCGTACGTTGAGATGAAGCCCTCGGTGCGAGGGATCGACGACGGAAGGGAAAGATGGTGCCGCTCTACATGGACGTGCACACGATCGAAGGTGGGGTGTCGGCGGCCGACGTGGCCGGCGCCCACCAAAAGGACCTGGAGACCCAGGGTGCCTACGGGGTGAGCTACAAGCGTTACTGGGTCGACGAGGAGGCGGGGAAGATCTTCTGCCTGGTCGAAGCCGACCGGGCCGAGGACGCCGC
>CAZYCX010000147.1:0-3078 GCA_964645875.1 uncultured Acidimicrobiaceae bacterium | reverse complement strand
TCTAGCCTGTTTGGCGATGAACGTCTGGTTGGTGTCGGGCAGTGACGCAGAGCCAGGTGTTCAAGCCTGGAGTTTGGATCACCTTGGCTTCGCCACCTGGGGGCCCACGAAGAAGGAAGTCCTCGATCGGGTGCCAAGAAAGCTGGAGGCCCACCGGCAGTGGATGGCCGACCATCAACTGCCTGGTCAACAAGTCCACGACCAAAGGCTCGAGGTGATAGAGGAGGTCTCCGGCCATGAGCCGCTGTTCGGCCACGACCGCAAGACAGCCACTATTGGGGAGATCGACCTGGCGATGGCGCTGCTCCGGGCCACCCATGACGACCTCTTTGGATTGCTGAACAACGTGCCTGACGCTTTCCTGAGTTGGGAACCGCCGTACCGACGGTTCGCGGATTGGGCCGACTGGCGGACCGTCGCTGGAACTCTCGCCCACATGGCGAACGCAGAATCCCACTACTACCTGGCCATGATTGGGTATGAAGCTCAGAGAGAAACCGTGACCTCAGAGGATGACTGGCAGGATTATCTCCCGTCGGTGCGAAGCGACAGCATCGAGTGCCTGGCACATCTGCGATCGTCAGCGGATCGGGCAAGGGTGCAGAGGCATATCAGGAGAAGCCGCAGAGCACCCGCCGGAGAGGTTGAGGAATGGTCAGTGCGTAAAGCTCTCCGCCGAATAGTTCGTCACGACCTGTTACACACAAGAAGCATCCAACGCATCCGTCAGCAGTGGGAATCGGCCTCAAACACGTAGGCGCCCCGCAACAACGTTTTCGGGCACTATCACACATATATCTGAGGCCGCCCGAGAACGGCGCCTCGGGTGCGGGGGTGGACAAGGCCGAGCGAGATGTCCGGCTGGCTTGTCGGGGGACGCTGTTTGCCGCGATCTGGCCTGCTTGAAGCGGAGGAGCAGGGGGACTCTCTTCAGGCGTTTCCAGCCCATACCATGACCTGGTGCTGACGTACGCGTGGTCGCGCCTGGACATCGACGAGGGCCTGGGCCTGGTTCGTCTCGACACGGGGGACCCGATCCGGGTAGAGGGCCACGAAGTGGCGGTGGATAGAGGCGAGGCGTGGGCGGTCACCTTCCGGGTCGAGCTCGACCGGGGGTGGCGAACCCGTGTTGCTCAATTGGCTGTTGTCGACGACGCGGGCGAGCGAACGCTGCTCCTTGAGGCCGACGGCGAGGGGAACTGGCTTCGGGATGGGGTCCCGTCCTCCGAGCTCCAGGGGTGTCTTGACGTCGACATCGCCGCCACTCCGTTCACGAACACCTTCGTCATCCGCCGGCTGGCACTCTCGGTGGGAGAGACAGCAGAGATCCGTGCGGCCTGGGTCGGGGTCCCCCATCTCGAGGTGGAGGCCCTTGAACAGATCTACATACGTCTCCAACCCCGAGACGGTCTCGACCGTTACGAATACCGGGCCGCCGGATCCGCCCAGGGTTGGATCATCGAAGTCGACCAAGATGGGGTGGCCAGAGATTACGAAGGGTTCGCCCGCCGGATTCACCCATAGCACTGGTTCTGGACGCATAACGCCCCCGGCACCGAAGAGGGCATAGCGGCACTGAACGAGCGACGCTTTTAGTCCTCCGAAGTCCAAACACCGGGATCGTGGCTGAAGTAGACGGCCATCGGCCGGAGCGACTTGATAGCGCGGGCGGAGTCTGAGGTCGCCTCCGCTTCCTCTCGGGGAAGCGGCTCGGCCGACTCCTCCGCTTCGAGCTCAGACGGGTCATAAAGGGCCTGGGCGGCGATCACCGACACGGTGTCCTCGGTCTCGACCACCACCGACTGGTGACCCGGAGTGTGCCCAGGCGTAGGGAGGACCCGGACTCCGGACAGGACCTCCGTCTCCCCCGAGACGAGCTCCCACCGCGCGTCTGGGAAATCGACCCAGTCGGAGATGGTGTAGCCGGGCTGGTGGACGAACTCGTATTCGGTGCGCTGCACGACCATCGGCACGCCGGCGAACAGCCGGTTGTTCCCGCAGTGGTCGAAATGCAGGTGGGAGTTGATCACCACCGTCACGTCACCCAGCTCGATGCCCCGGCGCGCTAGTGCGTCCTCGATGGGCTTGTGTCTGGGACGAAAGACCTGCTCGACCTCATCGTGCTCTCGCCCCACGCCGGTGTCGACCAGAACCGGACCATCCGGGTGCCAGACGATGAATCCGAAAACAGGACAGCGCTCGCCGGCCCGCGGATGCCCATCCGGGAGACTCACTTCCGTCAAGAGGATCGGCTCGATCACCCGGCGACCATATTCCCTGATCTCGGAATGTAACGCTCCGACTGGAGAGTGTGCGCTATCGGCGCTTCGGCGTACGGCTCAGAACTGCCGGAATGCGTGGGTGACGAAGTCGATGTCGGCACCGGGCGAGCGTTGTGCGCTGGAAGCCAAGCCCAGAACCGATCCTGACGGGGGTCTGTATCCGGCGTGTCAGAGCCCCGGTTCGGCCCACATCCGATAACCACACCACGCAAGCCCCGAGCCGAGGGCCAGGCTGCCGAGGACGGCCACGAACCAGAGCGCCGGTGAGGCGAGTTGTGCGACACCGAACCCCACCAAGTGAACCGGTGCGCCCACTGCGATAAGGATTCCTGACCATCGGGGGAAGACTCTCGATGTAGCGATAGAGATGCCCAACATCACATACCCGGCGATGAAACCAACGGCTGCGAACCCGTTGAAAACCACAACGGGCAGATAGACGATGATCGCGTCGAGGGTTGCGGGTGCCTCGGCGGCCAGGACCGGGGCGATGAAACCGAACTGGCCAGAAACCGCAAGCAAAACGGTGCCGGCGAAAGCCACCAAGAAGCCGGCCAATCCCCACCGCCCCAGACGTCGCCATGCGGCGCCGTAAAGCGCCGGAAGACCAAGAAGGATCAGCACGTAGGAGATTACGTAAACAGCGTGTGATCCGACCAGCCTCGCTTCGGTCTCGAGAATGGTGACCGGGGTCTCTTGGGAGGGGTGCAATACCGTCGCTACCGCGAACAGCAAACCCCCAGCGGCCAAGGCCCTCCCACCCCCGCGAACCAGACCAGGCGACTGTGACCCTAGG
>CAZYCX010000146.1:0-3097 GCA_964645875.1 uncultured Acidimicrobiaceae bacterium | reverse complement strand
GCGCGTTCGCTCTCGGTGTGGTCGGGGTGATCCTGATCGAGCGGGTGGCCCACTCTGGTCACCTGCGGACCTTCTTGGGTATCGGTCTGCTCGGTTCCTACACCACCTTCTCCACCATGGCCTTGGAAGGGGTACAGCTCGTCGAAGCTCAGCGGCTCGGACTGGCGGCCGCTTATTGGATTGCCACCCTTGTTATCGGTCAGATGGCGGGTGTGTACGGGATGTGGCTGGGACGGTTGAGAATCCCACGAAGGAAGGAGACAGGATGAGACTCGAAGGCGAGGCCAAATTGGTCAGGATCTTCGTCGGGGAGTCCGACCATTGGGAAGGACGACCCCTTTACGAGGCGCTGGTGCATCGGGCTCGGGAGATGGGCCTGGCCGGAGCGACTGTTCTACGGGGAATCGAAGGTTTCGGAGCAAGCTCGGTGGTTCACACCGCCCGAATTCTTCGCCTGTCCGAGGACCTTCCAATCGTGATCGAACTGGTGGATACCGCCGCCAGGGTCGACCGGTTTCTTGAGGTGGCTGACGAGATGGTCCGGGAAGGTCTGGTAACGGTAGAGCGGGTGGAAATCCGCAAATACCAGGCAGATGAGGGTTCCGAGGAGTGACCATCCTCGGTCTCGCCATCGGGGGTGGTCTCGGAGCCCTCGCCCGCTACCACCTCGAGGGAGTCATTGCCTCACGGCAGCGGAGCCCATTCCCACTGAGCACCCTGGTGGTCAACGTTTCAGGGTCGTTCTTCCTCGGAGTTCTCGTCGGTCTCGGCCTCGCCGGTCGGCTGCCAGACTTGTGGCTCATCTGGGGCGGTGCCGGATTCCTCGGAGCCTTCACTACCTTCTCGACCTTCACCTACGAAATGGCCCAGCTCATCGAGGATCGGGCGTGGAGGTACGCAACCTGGAATCTGATCCTCGTCGGACCCCTCAGCTTCGGTGCAGCCGCCGCCGGCTACCTACTCGCGTTCTAGCCACCTCCTGTCATGGAGACCGCACCGATCACCAAATCCCGAGCGATAACGCGCCGAGTTGGGCACCGAGCAGATCGGCACTTGTGCTCGGGGGCGGATCAGCACTCATCAACTGTTTCTAGGGGGGCCTTGGCCGGAGAGTGAGACGATCTACCTATGGGAACGCCGTGTCATCTCGGTGGGCTTCGTCATCGGCCGCCGTGCGTGCGGGCGCGGCTCGTAGAGGCCTCCCGAAGGCATCGAGCCGGTTCGATCTCGACCTGTGAGCAGCTGCTCGCAGCCTGTGCCTGATCACGGCAGATCGAAGGGATCCAGATTCAAGGCATTTGCGAATTCCTCGTCGTGTGACACGACGAGGAGGGCACCCGGGTATGAAGCGAGGGCTCGCTGGAGCCGTTCGATGGAGGGGAGATCGAGGTGGTTGGTCGGTTCATCGAGAGCCACCAACCAGGCGGAGCGGCCTAGGCCAAGCGCCATGGCCAGTTTGCGCGCTTCTCCTGGTGACGGGCTTCGGGAGGCGAGGAGCACCTGAGGGTCGACTCCGAGGAGGGCGACTATGGCAAGCACGTCGCCTCGCTGTTGAGGTTGGAGTGACTGCATCTCGCTCATCACTCGGTCGACCTGTTCTGGTGTCGTCTCCTGTTCGAGGAACAGCAGCTTTTCGGAAGCGAGATCGGCGTCGTCGACCAGCGCGCGCAGTAGGGTCGTCTTGCCAGCTCCGTTGCGTCCTCGCAGCCATATCCGGTCGGTCCGTTCGACGCCGATGTCGAGATGCTCGACGATCGTGGTCCCGTTGACAGTCAGGGGTCCGAGATGCGAGGCGAGGAGACGTCGTGGTGCAGGTTCGAAGTCGAACGAGATTTCGCCGCCCACCGTCTTGCGCATCTTGACGGCGGCGACGCTCTCTGACGCCCGCTGGCTGGCATGAGCTGCCGTGGCGAGCGCCCTGCCCGCTGCCTTGTCTCCCTCCATGTGCTTTGCCTGTCTGGCAGCAGACCGACTGTCGATGTCCTTGAACGAGGCCGTGTTGTTCCGTTTCTTGAACTGGGCTCGTTTTCGCTCGTTGACCTGCCGCAATTCGATGAGGTGGCGCTCGGCCTTCCTCGCTTCGGCTTTCAGCCGCTCGTGTTGGGCTCTGGCCGCTGTCTCGACGGCTCTCCACCCTTCCGAGGCGGCAGCGTAGGCCCCGTTCCACAAGCTCACTTCGCCGCGGTCGATGCGCAAGGTGTGGGCAGTCAGTTTCTCGAGGAGAGATCGATCGTGGGAGACCACCAACCCGATACCGGGGAATCGGACCAGGGCGGCGATCAACAGGTCGCGCGCGTCGGCGTCGAGGTGGTTGGTTGGCTCATCGAGCAGCAGCACATCTGGTTCCCGGCTCAGCGCGGCGCCCACTTGCCAGCGCTTCCTCTCCCCGGGCGACAGGGTGGCCCACCGCTGGACCTGGTCGACCTGGAGATCGAGCCGTCCTCTGAGGGAGGAGTCGAGTCCCTCCCAGGATTCGGCGAGTCTCTCGATGTCCGGTGTCGGGTGGTCGACGGTCTGCTCGCAGAGAATCACCAGCGCTTCGACGGGGTCGACCGACACCGAGCCCTCGCTTGGAGCCAACTGGCCGGCTATCAGGTTGAGAAGGGTGGTCTTCCCGGCTCCGTTGGCCCCGACCACACCGGTCCAACCGGAGCCGAGGTGAATGGTGGCGTCGACGAGGATGTCGACGGCAGTGGTGTAGCGATAGGACAGATTGTTGAGATGGATGGCAGGCATGCGGATGCTCCTCGAGAAAGAGAGACCGGCACCGTCGAATGACAGTCCCGGGAACTATGAGTTCAAGCAGTCCTGCGCATGCACCCCATCTGGTTGCTGGCGTCCAGCATATCGGTATCCGGCAGTTGGTGGGTGTGAATTCGAGCGAGACGGAGGATGGTGGGCCTGCCGAGGTCAGCTAGACAGGCAGATATCACTCATATCACAGTTCTGCGCTAGCCACGCCCTTTAGGCCAACTGGCGCATAGCGGCACCTACCGAGTGAGCATTTGAGGGGTCAACCCCTTGGCGGAAGAAACACAGCAGGGTATGCTGGCATACGTGAAGAGGACTACTGTCAAACTCCCCGATGAGGTCGACG
>CAZYCX010000145.1:0-3164 GCA_964645875.1 uncultured Acidimicrobiaceae bacterium | reverse complement strand
TGGTGAGCACGATCGAGTCGCCGGAGTCCCAGGTGCGGGCCAGTGCCCGACTCATGGCGAACGTGAGGCTGGTCATGTTCTGCCCGAAAACGACCTCGTCGGGCGAGCAGTTGAAAAACCGGGCCATGGCCAAGCGCGCGGCGTCGCTGATGGTGGCCGCGTCGTTGGATGGGCCGAATCCCCCACCGAGGTTGCTGACCCCGTCCCGCATTGTCCTGGACACTGCCTCGATGACGGTGGTGGGCACCTGGGTCCCTCCCGGCCCGTCGAGATAGGCGGCGGGATGGCCGTTCTCGTCGCGGGAGAGGGCGGGAAAGCGGGAGCGGACGGAGGTGACATCGAGGCGTGGAGTCATCGCGTCGACTCTAGGACGGAGAGCGCGATCTGATTACGGAAGTGGCGGGCACAGCCCCTATTCTCGGATCCGTGACCTTGGCCGACTACGCGCCCATCCTGGTGATGCTGCTGCTGGCCGGTGGCTTCGTCGCCGTCTCGTTGGTGGTGTCATCCATGTTCAGCCCCCACCGGCCCACCCCTGAGAAGCTGGAGCCCTACGAGTGCGGCATCATCCCCGAGGTCGAGCCCTCGCAGCGATTCCCGGTCAAGTTCTACCTGGTGGCGATGCTCTTCGTCATCTTCGATGTGGAGATCATCTTCCTGTTCGCCTGGGCTTCGATCTGGGTCTCTCTTGGCTGGTACGGCATCGCTGCCATCCTCATATTCACCTTCTTCGTCTTCGAAACCCTCATCTACGTCTGGAAGCGCGGAGCCCTCGATTGGAACGTCCACCGGAGGGCCCGCTACCTGCGTGAGGAAGTCCAGGAGGCAGCCTGAGCCATGGCCACCACCGCTCCCGGCAATCTCCTGATGACGACGGTGGAGAAGGCGGCCAACTGGGCCCGCACCCGCTCCATGTTCCCCGCAACATTCGGTCTCGCCTGTTGCGCCATCGAGATGATGGCCACGGGTGCGGCCCACTTCGACCTGGCCCGGTTCGGGATGGAAGTCTTCCGGGCCTCGCCCCGGCAGGCCGACCTCATGATCGTCGCCGGCCGGGTGAGCCAGAAGATGGCTCCGGTCCTCCGCCAGGTCTATGACCAGATGCCCGACCCGAAGTGGGTGATCTCGATGGGTGCCTGTGCCAGCACCGGCGGGATGTTCAACAACTACGCCCTGGTTCAGGGTGTCGACCAGGTGGTCCCGGTCGACATCTACGTTCCCGGATGCCCCCCGGGACCGCAGAGCCTCATGCATGGGATCCTCACCCTCCACGACAAGATCATGTCCGGGGAGATCAAGGTATGAACCACCCCGTCCTCGACGAGCTGGCCACCGCCTTCGGGTCGGTCTCCTGGGAGGAGTCCCACGGCCAGGACGTGGCCCGGGTCCCCCACGACGAATGGGAGGCTTTCGCCCGCGCCGCCAAGGAAGCCGGTTTCGAGGTCTGCTCCGACGTCACCGCCGTCGACTGGCTCCGTCAACGGCCGGAGCGCTACGAGGTGGTGGCCTGCCTGGTCTCGATGCGCCACCGGCTGCGTCTGCGCATGATCACCACCGCCGGGAGGGAAGATCCGACCGTCGCCTCGTTGACCCCGATCTGGCCGGGTGCCGGGTACGCCGAGCGCGAGGCGTACGACATGTTCGGGATCCGATTCGAGGGTCACCCCGATCTCACTCGCATACTCATGCCGGACGATTGGGAGGGATATCCCCTCCGCAAGGACTACGGGGTGGGATCGGTCCCGGTCCAGTTCAAGGCGTCACATCAGGTGGATTGACATGGTCGACGAGAAGACAGTGAAACCCGAGGGGGGAGGAACCCCCTCGAACCCACCGCCGGATGCCCTCGACATCTGGGTCGCCGGCACCGAGGAGCCCGGGTTCCATCCGACCGACGAGGGGGCTCAGGAGATCGACCTCGAGGAGTCGGAGGCCAGGCTCAACGACCAGTTCGGCCGGGTGGTCTCCGATGACTACCTCTTCGACGACGAGGTCGCCGACGACGAGCGCTCGGTGATCAACATGGGTCCCCAGCATCCCTCGACCCACGGTGTGCTCCGTCTTCAACTGGAGCTCGAAGGCGAGGTGATCCGGCGTACCAAGCCGATCATCGGATACCTCCACACGGGAATGGAGAAGACAGCCGAGCAACTCAACTACGCCCAGGGCCCCACCAACGTCACCCGAATGGACTACCTCGCCCCTCTCCATTGTGAGCTCGCCTACTCACTGGCTGTCGAGCGCCTGGCAGATGTCGAGGTCCCACCACGGGCGCAGGCGATCCGGGTGCTGATGACCGAACTGAACCGGGTCTCCTCTCACCTCGTCGCCCTCGCCACCAACGGCCTGGATGTCGGGGCGCTCTCGATGATGATCTACGGCTTCCGGGAACGCGAGTCGATCCTCGCCTTCTTCGAGAAGACGACCGGGCTCCGCATGAACCACAACTACATCCGGCCCGGAGGGGTGGCCGTCGACCTGCCGCCGGGTTGGAAGGACGATGTCGCCGCCATTCTCGACGATCTCCCCAAGCGGCTCCGGCAATACGACGACCTGCTACAGGAGAATCCGATCTGGGTGGCGCGTACCAGGGGAGTGGGTGTCATCTCGCCGGAGGAGGCCGTCGCCTATTCGATCACCGGCCCCCTGCTGCGGGCCACAGGTGTGGATTGGGACCTTCGCAAGGTGTTCCCGTATTCGGGAATCGACCAGTACGAGTTCGACGTGCCGGTGGGCACCAACGGAGACGTCTACGACCGCTACCGGATGCGGGTCGAGGAGATCAAAGAGTCGCTCAAGATCGTCGAGCAGGTCATGGACACCATGCCCAAGGGCGACTATCGCATCGATGATCGCAAGATCACGCCTCCGCCGCGCGCCCGTATCGACGAGTCGATGGAGGCGTTGATCCATCACTTCAAGCTGTTCACCGAAGGCTTCAAGGTCCCCGAAGGGGAGACCTACGTCGCCGTCGAGTCACCCCGTGGCGAGCTGGGGTGTTATCTGGTCTCCGACGGCCAGGCGCGGCCGTACCGCATGCATACCCGCGCCCCGTCGTTCTACAACCTCCAGGGGCTGCCCATCGCCATGGCCGACAGCCTCGTGGCAGACACCATCGCCACCATCGCCTCGATGGACCCGGTGATGGGTGACGTCGACCGTTA
>CAZYCX010000144.1:0-3178 GCA_964645875.1 uncultured Acidimicrobiaceae bacterium | reverse complement strand
ATCAACCCTGTCGTTGCTTGTGTCTCGGGTTCGAACAGATAACCCAAACGCGGCCACGACGCCGGATGACCCGACACTTCTCACACATTTTCTTTGTGGAAGGTCTCACCTTCATCGTGTTCTCCAATTCTCATCGGTGCACGCGGACGCGTGCAGTGCCAGGCCACAGTCAGTCGCAACCGGAGCGTTCAGAGTGGTTGCGGGCGACGGTGCCCTGGCTAAAAGCCGCCTTTCGGCCACAGAAAGAGCGACAAAGACCTCCAAATGATAACCAGGCCCGGGACCTTGCTCAAGTCGACCGGCACGTGCCCTCACATGCCGACCCCCCATCGGTTTTCGCGCATCGGCCGCGCTGGAAACGCGCCGTTTGATGCGCGAGAACGGTGAGGGCGATCTCAGGCCAGGGATTCGACTGCCTCGTCTACCGATATGGGCTCGGCGCTGGCAGTGAACACCATCGGCCCGTCGGGGGTGAGGGCCACCGTGTGCTCCCAGTGAGCGGACAACGATCCGTCCTTGGTGCGGACCGTCCAGCCGTCGCCATCCACCTTGGTCTCCCGCCCTCCCATGTTGAACATCGGCTCGACGCACAGCGCCATCCCGGTCTTCAGCTTGAGACCGGTGCCTTCCTTGCCGTAGTTGGGAACCTGCGGCTCCTCGTGCATCTCGCGTCCTATCCCGTGGCCGACGTATTCCTCGACGATCCCGTAGCCGTGGGCCTCGCCCACGGCGGAGACGGCGGCGCCGATGTCCCCGAGTCGGTTGCCCTTGCGCACCTGGCGGATCCCCGCCCACATCCCCTCCTCGGTGATGTCGATGAGATGTTGCGCCTCGGCGGAGATGTCGCCGATTCCCATGGTGAAGGCGGCGTCTCCGTGGAACCCCTCGAAGACCGCCCCGGCGTCCACCGAGAGGATGTCTCCCTCCCGCAGCCGGTAGTCGTTGGGGATCCCGTGGACGATCACGTCGTTTGGCGAGAGACACAGCGTCGCCGGGTAGGTGCCGAGATAGTTGAGGAACGACGAAGTGCAACCATGCTCGGCGATGATCCGGCTTCCGATCTCCTCCAATTCGAGGAGGGAGACCCCGGGGCCGGCGGCGTCCCGGACCGCCCTGTGGACTGCGGCGACCGCCGCTCCCGCCTTCTGCATCTTGGCGAACTCGCGTCGGCTCTTGATGGTGATCACGATGACGTGTCGAGCTCTTCCAGTATCCGATCGGTGACTTCCTCGACCTCTCCGATTCCGTCGACGAAGACGGTGATACCGCGCTCGTCGTACACATCGATCAGGGGCTGGGTTTGGTCGAGGTAGATCCGGAATCGAATGCGGATCGTCTCCTCGGTGTCGTCGGGGCGGCCGCGGTCGAGGAGACGCTCGGTCAGCTCGTCCTCGTCGACCTCGAACACCACGACCCGGTCGAGGCCATCCTCGCCGAGCAAGCCGTCCAGCGACGCGACCTGGGCCTCGGTGCGAGGAAACCCGTCGAGGATGAACCCATCGTCGGCGTCGTCTTGGGAGATGCGCTCCGAGAGCATGGCCACGGTGACCTCGTCGGGCACGTAGTCGCCGGCCTTCATGATGGCGTCGACCCTCTGGCCCAACTCGGTGCCCCGGGACACGTGGTCCCGGAACATGTCCCCGGTGGATACGTGGGGGATGCCGAGACGCTCCGCCACCCGCCCCGCCTGGGTCCCCTTCCCTGCACCGGGCGGCCCGATGAAGAGCAGTTTCACGGCGTTCGGCTCCAACTCAGGGCGCTTGACTTCGCTGAGCGGGGCCTGGAACCCTGGGTTCGCGGGATGGCGGTGGCTTTCATGTCAGGATGCCCTCGTAGTTGCGCATCGTCAGCTGGCTCTCGATCTGCTTCATGGTCTCTAACGCAACCCCGACCACGATCAGGATCGACACCCCGGAGAAGGCGATCTGGATGTTCCAGATGGCACCGGCGATGGCGGGCATCACCGAGATGGTGGCCAGGAAGATCGAGCCGGGCAGGGTGATCCGATTGAGGATGTGGGCCAGGTGCTTGGTGGTCTGGCGTCCGGGACGCACCCCGGGGATGAACCCACCCTGACGCTGGATCATCTCCGACTGCTGCTCCGGGTCGAACTGGATCGCCGTGTAGAAGTAGGTGAAGAAGACGATCAGGGCGAACAGGATGAAGATGTACCACCAACTCACCGCCTGGGCCCCGGCGCCCAGGTTGTCGTCGATCCAGCGGAACACCGTCTGGATCCAGGCCGCGTCGGAGGGGATGGCGGTGATGATCAGAGATGGGATCAGCAGCACCGAGGTGGCGAAGATCACCGGGATCACCCCCGCGGTGTTCACCTTGAGCGGGATGTAGGTCGACTGGCCTCCCATTACCCGGCGTCCCCGGACCCGCTTGGCGAACTGGATCGGGATCCGTCGCTGGCCCTGGTCGACGTAGATGATGGCGGCGATCATGGCCAGGAAGATGGCCACGATGACGATGAACCTCTCGACGAAGCCGACTGCCGCGGTCTGGCCGTAGATGCTGACGAACACCGACGGGAACTGGCTCAAGATGGCCACGAAGATGATCAGCGACATCCCGTTGCCCACACCGCGTTGGGTGATGAGCTCGCCGAGCCACATGACCATGGCGGTCCCGGCGGTCATGGTGAGCACGATCAGGATGACCCGTCCCGGGGTGTAGTTCGGAATCAGGTCGATGCCACCGGTGAACTGACCGGAGTGGAACAGGAAGGTGAAACCGGTGGACTGGATCAGGGCCAGGATCACCGTCAGATACCGGGTCCACTGGGTGATCACCTTGCGACCCGACTCCCCCTCCTCCTGCAGCGTCCGCAGCTTCGGGATCACCACCTGGAGGAGCTGCATGATGATGGCCGCGGTGATGTAGGGGATGATCCCCAGGGCGAACACCGAAAACTGCTCGAGAGCACCACCCGAGAAGAGATTGATCAGACCGTAGATCCCACCTGCCTGCTGCTGGCTCTGGAACAGACGAACGGCATCGAGATCGATGCCGGGCACCGGGATGGCGGCGCCGAGACGGTAGACCGCGAACATCGCCAGGGTGAAGAGGATCTTCGCCCGGAGGTCCGGGATCTTGAACATGTTTCTGTAGATGGAAAGCATGGGATCAGATGGAGGTCATGAGGAGGCGGGAGGTCGAGATCATCGCTCGT
>CAZYCX010000143.1:0-3196 GCA_964645875.1 uncultured Acidimicrobiaceae bacterium | reverse complement strand
GAGGTGGCGTGCTGGGCGAAGATGTCGAGGATCAGCGCCTCCCGGTCGACGACGTCGCAGTGGAAGATCCCCTGCAGGTTGCGCTGCTGGGCCGGCGTCAGACCCTGGTCGAAGATGACGACGTCGATGTCGAGGGCGGTGGTGAGCGCGGCCAAGTCCTGGGCCTTTCCAGACCCGATGAACGTCCCCGGGTCGAGCCGGTCTCGCTTGACCAGCTCGCGGTCTACCGGGTCGGCACCCGCGGTGTCGGTGAGGAGGGCGAGCTCGTCGAGTGATCGCTCCTCGATCTCCGTCGCCGACTCCGGGAGTTGGACGCCGATGAGGAACGCGCGCTGGACTGCGACCTCGAGGTCGGTGATCGTGGCCGTGAGGCGGCGTTGGGCGCGTGTCTGGCGCTCGGAGGTCATGGGGTTCCCTCGGCTCGGGGCGAGCAATGATGGCGGAGGGGAGAAGGAGATGCGACGGGATTGATGCGGCTCAGAGGTACTGACCCTCGTCACCGACGTGATCGACCTCCTCCTCCGCGATGATCTGCGACTCGCGGACTGCAATGACCGGCTTGCCGGTGGGTGGCCAGATGAACCGCCAGGCGCCGGTGGGAACCGCCCAGAAGCGCTGTCCAGTCAGCACGTCGAGGAGGGCGAGGGCGTCGTTGCCGTCCTTGGTGCCGATCGGCACGAGCAGACCCGACTTGGTGGTCGTGTCGTCGGGCGCCTGCCCCACGCGCCACCCGCTCATCACCTTGTATCCGTTGTCGGAGATTATCGGAAGATCCGTCTCGATCACACCTCCAATTGTCGCAGGAACCCCCTGAAACCGAAACCCTGCATCGGTTTTCGCGCATCGGATGCGCTGGAAACGCGCCATTCGATGCCCGAAAACGATGGGGAGGCGATGAGGGGATAAGGTTCTAGGCCATGTCCGCCAAGCCGAAGTTCTCCGAAGCCCTCGAATATCACGAGAAGCCCCGCCCGGGAAAGCTCGAGATCCGGGCCACCAAGCCGACTGCCACCCAGTCCGATCTGAGCCTGGCCTACACCCCGGGGGTGGCCGACCCCTGTTTGGCGATCGCCGACGATCCGGACGCCGCGTTCCGCTACACCAACCGGGGCAACCTGGTGGCGGTGGTCTCCAACGGGAGTGCAGTCCTCGGCCTCGGCAACATCGGCGCTTTGGCCGGTAAACCGGTCATGGAGGGCAAGGCGGTGCTCTTCAAGCGGTTCGCCGACATCGACGTCTTCGACCTCGAGATCGACGCCTCCGATCCCGACGACATCATCAGGTTCTGCGAGATGCTGGCTCCGACGGTGGGCGGCATCAACCTCGAGGACATCAAGGCGCCCGAGTGCTTCTACATCGAGTCGACGCTCCGGGATCGCCTCGACATCCCGGTGTTCCACGACGACCAGCACGGGACGGCGATCATCGGCGGTGCTGCTTTCATCAATGCCCTCGAGATCACCGGTCGTGACATCTCGAAGACCAGAGTCGTCGTCTCTGGGGCGGGCGCTGCCGGTGTGGCCTGTGCCCGGTTCTTCATCGAGTTGGGAGTCGACCCGGCCAACCTCCTGATGACCGACCAGCGGGGCGTGATCCACTCGGAACGCGACGATCTGACCGAGGTCAAGCAGGAGTTCGCGGTCGACACCGACGCCCGGACCCTGGAAGACGCAATGGAAGGAGCTGACGCCGTCATAGGCGTCTCGGTTGCCGGGATCATCAGCAAGGAGATGGTCCAGTCGATGGCCGACACCCCGATCGTCTTCGCCCTGGCCAATCCGGACCCCGAGATCACCTATCCCGACGCGAAGGCGGCCCGCGAAGACGTGATCATCGCCACCGGTCGTTCCGACTATCCGAACCAGGTCAACAACGTCCTGGGGTTCCCGTTCATCTTCCGTGGCGCTCTGGACGTGCGCTCGCGCGGCGTGTCGGAGAAGATGAAAGTGGCTGCGGCGCGTGCTCTCGCCGAGCTGGCGCGTGAGCCGGTCCCCGACTCGGTGCTGCGCGCCTACGACCTCGAGCATCTCGCCTTCGGCCCCGACTACCTCATTCCCAAGCCATTCGACCCGCGGGTCTTGTGGACCGTCGCCCCGGCGGTGGCTGAAGCGGCGATGGACGAGGGGCTGGCACGCGCTCACATCGAGGACATGACGGCTTACAAAGACGAGCTCCGATCGCGGTTCAACGCCTCCTACGGGCTGATCAATGCCATCACCACCCGGGCGATGGAACAACCCAAGCGGGTGGCCTACCCACACGCCAACGACCTTCGCATCATCAGGGCAGCGCGGCGCGTCAAGGACGAAGGAATCGGCAGCCCGGTCCTCATCGGCCCTGCCGGTGAGATCGCCTCCCTCGCAGAGGGTGCGGGGATCTCCCTCGACAGTATGGAGGTCGTCGACCCCGCCGACGAGGGCTCCGACCGCAAGCGCTACGCCATGGCGCTCGAGGAGTTGCGCCGCGATCGTGGCCTGTCGCTCCACGACGCCGAACGTCAGGTGCGCGACCCAAATATGTACGCCTGTCTCATGGTCCGGGAGGGAGCTGCGGATGCTGTCCTGGGAGGGTTGAACACCTTCTACCCCGAGACGATCAGACCGGCCCTCCAGGTGCTGAAGGTGGAGGAGGGACGTTCGATCGTGTCCTCGCTCTACATCGTCGTGGTTGGAGGTCGCTCCTACTTCCTCACGGACTGCGCAGTCAACATCCAACCCACCGCCGAGCAACTAGCCGAGATCGCCCTGGCCGCCGCCAAGACGGCCGAGGAGGAGTTCGACCGGGAGCCCCGGGTGGCTTTCATCAGCTACTCCGACTTCGGCTCGGCGGGAGGCGAGGAGCCGGCCCGGGTCAGACGGGGCCTGGAGATCTTCCGGGCCGCCCGTCCCGACATCGCCGCCGATGGGGAGATGCAGGCCGACTCCGCGGTCGTGCCCGAGTTGATGGTCTCGCGCAGCCCCGACGGCTCCCTCGGTCGAGCGGCGAACGTGCTGGTGTTCCCCAACCTGACCGCGGCCAACGCTTCCTACAAGCTGCTCAACCGCCTCGGAGGAGCGGAGGTCATCGGTCCCATCCTCAGCGGGCTATCGAAGGCAGTCCATGTTCTCCAGCGCGACGCCTCGGTGACCGACGTGGTCAACATGACCGCCATCGCGGTGGCCGAGGCGCAACGCCGCTCGGCCGGCTAGCTCGGTTT
>CAZYCX010000142.1:0-3242 GCA_964645875.1 uncultured Acidimicrobiaceae bacterium | reverse complement strand
AGGGTCACCTTCACCAGATCCCTGAGGGTGATCTCGCCTGAGCCGTCCAGTGAGGCGGGACGGGCTTCGTAATAGGACCCATGGATCAGCGGCACGTGCAGCTCGCGGACCTCTTCGCACGCCCGGACGCAGTGCTCGATGGGGACGGCGTTGATCAACGCCGAGAGAAACGAGGTCTTGCCGGCACCGGGAGGCCCGGAGACGATGACCGAGACGTTGGCGGCCATGGCCACCGAGAGGAAGCTCGCCGCCGCCTTGCTGATCGAGTCGAGCGAAACCAGCGAGTCGAGCGTTTGGCGGCGCAGTGCGTAGCGGCGGATCGTCGCCGAGAGCCGGTCACCGACCGGTGGGATCACCGCGGTGAGCCGGGCGGTTCCGTCGAGGATCCTCGCCTGGGCGACCGGGTTCGAGGCGTCGAGTCGGCGGTCGGTGGCCGCGATGAGATGCTCGATCGCCTGACGGTTCTCGGCCTCGGTGCTGGGCAACGACGACGACCTGAGGGCGCCACCGGCTTCCAGGTAGGTGATCTTGTCCCCCTCCACGAAGATCTCCTCGACGTCCTCCCGCTCCAGGAGCTGGGCCAGCGGGCCTTTGCCGGTGACCGACCTGACCAGACGATCAACGGTGGCGGACGGGTCGGCGAGGGAGCGACCACCGCCGAGGTGGGCCTTCTGTTGGTACTCCTCGACCGTCGCCTCGAGCAGGTCGCGCACCTCGTCGACCTGATCGGCGGGGTCGAGCCCGGTGCCGTCGATCCTGGCCAGGGCCTGGCGGCGGAGGCTCTCGTAGACGTCGACCGTCAAGTCAGGGTCCTCACCACGACTGCGGACATCGCCTCGACTGCCTTGCCATACCGTCCGCCGGCAGGAATGGTGCCGTCCCAGGCGGCCCTCTCCACCGCGATCTCGTAGGGGAGTGTGACCACCGGCAACCCGGGTAGAGATCGGCCGATCTCGGTGACGATCTCCGACCGGCGATATCCCCCGCGTTGGATCTTGTTGACCACCGTCAACACCGATCCTCCCGGCAGCGAGCTCGACAGGCCATTGGCCGTCTTGATCAGCCGCGCCACGCCGACGGGGGTTCCCACCCCGACCACGATGACCGTGTCGAACTCGCGCAGCAGTGCGGAGGTCGACTCGGTGATGGGACCGAGGTCTGCCACCACGACCCGGGCGGTGGTCTCCAGGGCGTCGAGGAGCATTAGAGAGTCGGCCCGGTTCAGTTCCGGCCCGTGACCGCCGTCGGCCCTGCCTCCGATGAGTCTCAGCTCTCCGAGACGGTGCATCGCCTCCTCCAGACGGTCGGTGCGGTGCAGTGCGTAGTCGAGGGCGGTGCGGATGTTGGGATGGAGAGGAAGGTCGAGTCGCTGTGCCACCGACGGCCATCGGGGGTCCAAGTCGATGAGCACGGTGACCAAGTCGGACGCAACGGACCGGGCCAGTGCGATGGAGATCTCCGTCACCCCGACGCCTTCACAGGGACCGGTGACTGCGATGCGGAATCCAGCCGATGTCCTCGAACCTTCGGGTGGCCTCTGGTTCGTCCGGTAGGAGAGCGTCGTCCCGATCTTGGCGAGAAACTCCTCCGGTGTGGCCTCGGTCTCGATGACATCGGAGATCCCACATTCGAGCAGTCGACGCTTGGCGTCGGGGCCGTCTTCGGGCATGTAGACGCCGATGACCTCGGCTCCGGCCTGTTTCAGCAAGGTGACCAGACGGGGGGTCAGGAAGGAGCAGACGTCGTCGATGAGGAGGACGTCGAACTGGACGCTCGCCGCCTGATCGGGCCCCATCACCCGGTCGACGATGCGGCCACCACCATGGTCGAGGAGAAAGCGATGGAGCCGATCGGGCCACTCCCGCGTCGAAGCGGCCAGGGCGATGTCAGGGCCCATCTTCGGACCCCTCGACGATGGGCTCGGCTCCCGTTGAGCGCACGATCTCGACCGACCCGGCATCGAGCGCCTGGGCGAGGGCCAGCGCCTCGTCGGCTCCGACCGACACCACCACGTGGTAGGAGGAAACGGCTCCGATGCCGGATGAGCCCGCTGCCACGGAGATAACCTCGAGGTCGCTGGCCACGAATCGCGCCGTGCCGTCGAAGACGGCAATGACGTCTACCCGATCACCCCCCACGAGAGTGCCCCCGGCGGCATGCTCGATCGACACGGGGAGACTCATCGAACGCATCCCGGACGACGACCCCGGCTCCATCACCACGGCCTTTTCGATCAGACCACCCTCGGGGATCGCACGCGAGGTGACCCAGCCGTCCAACCGGGCGAGGTCGGCTTCGGTGACCAAACCGGGCAAGGCTTCGAACCCGCTGTCCACGGGGACCAGTCGCAGGCTGGTCGCGTCGACATCCGAGCCCGCGGCGATCGGTTGAGCGGCCACCGCCACCAACGTCGTCGAGTCACGGTCGTGGAGCACGAGGAGGTTGAGCACGAACGCCAGGATGACGACAATGGCAATGATCACGTGAGAGGCCGAGAGCCGTCGAACGATTCGCCGGCGTGCCGGCTCAAGGGAGCCCGCTTCCCTCTGAGTGGTCGAGGGTGACGAGGTCACGAATCGGCAACCTATCTCGTGTTCACCGGTCGATGTCGAGAGCGCGAAAAACTATGGAATACGGACGACAACCAGACCCGAATCTCGGCTCCGAGCTCCGTCAGGGAGCGGGCCGGGACTGGAACGAAGAGGCCGCCGAGGACGAGCGTCTCACCGAGGTCCATCGACGTCGCCGGCTCACGCTGTCGGATCAGGCGAAGGAGTTGGTCAACCGGGGCGATCGGGTCTCGGTCGAGTTCGGAGGCCACAGCTTCGGCGGCGCCGTCGCCTGGGCAGGCGAGGACTTCGCCACCGTCGAGGGCCCGGGACAGACCGCCGACATCAGACTGGACACCGCCCGCTGGTCGCTGCTCCCCGGCGGCGAGGCCACAAAGACGTTTCCAGGCGGCGCCGAGTCCTTTCGGGCGTTGCTCCACGAGCATTTCGCCTCCGGCTCCGTTGTGCGGCTGGCTTTGCCCGGTGGTGACATGGTGATCGGCAAGTTGACCGTGGTCGCCGAGGACCACGTCGACATGAGCGACGTCGACGGCAGACGTCTGATCGTGCCTATGAATCTGATCCTGGCTGTCGTGAGGTCGTCCGACCATCGCTGATCTCATCCTCGGCGGCCACTGCGGGATGAGACTTCAAGAACTGGTAGATCTCGTCCCTGAAGAACTTGAAGGTGCG
>CAZYCX010000141.1:0-3295 GCA_964645875.1 uncultured Acidimicrobiaceae bacterium | reverse complement strand
GCGCCGAGAACGCGCCATCTGCTGCGCGAAAATCGGACTGGAAGACGGGTTCTACGACGAGGTCGGGCGCATGGTCGGGAAGAGGATCACTTCCCGGATGTGAGCCTGATCCGTGAGCAGCATGACCAGGCGATCGACGCCGATGCCGAGACCACCGGTCGGGGGCAGCCCGAACTCGAGAGCCTGGATGTAGTCGTGATCGATGACGTGGGCTTCCTCGTCACCGCCAGCCCTGGCCGCCGCCTGTTCCTCGAACCTCTCTCTCTGGTCGTCGGCGTCGTTCAGCTCGGAAAAGGCGTTGCAGTACTCCGAGCCCGCGATCACCAACTCGAACCTCTCGGTGACCCGGGGGTCTTCGGGGCTCCTCCGTGAAAGGGGCGAGACCTCCGTCGGGAAGTCCATGACGAACGTGGGCTCCCAGACCTCCTTGTGAGCCAACTCGTAGAGCTCGAACATCATCTTCCCCCGGCTCCATCCCTCATCGACGGGGACCGCACGTTCGGAGAGAAGCGATGCCAGCCGCTTGGGATCGGTGTCGAGGGAGACGGAGTCGCCGACGAACTCGGAGACCAGATCGACCAGCCTCACTCTGCGGAAGGGTGTCGTGAACGAGAGCTCACGTCCCTGATAGGTGGTGGTCCTGGACCCGAGCGCCGACGCGGCCACCGCGGCCAAGATCTCCTCGACCATGTCCATGATGTCCCTGTAGTCGGCGAAGGCCTGATAGGCCTCCAACATCGTGAATTCGGGATTGTGGGTCGCATCGATCCCCTCGTTGCGGAAGATCCTGCCGATCTCGAAGACCCTTTCCATGCCCCCCACCACCAGCCTCTTCAGATAGAGCTCAGTGGCGATCCGTAGCTGGAGGTGGATGTCGAGGGCGTTGTGATAGGTGACGAAGGGACGGGCCAGGGCTCCGGTGGCCTGGGTGAGCAGGACCGGGGTCTCCACCTCGATGAACCCCCGCGACTCGAACTCGCGCCGCAGGTCCGAGACCACCCGGGCCCTGGTCGAGGCGGTCTGGCGCGCCTCGGGGTTGACCATCAGGTCGAGGTAGCGCTGTCGGCTCCGAGTCTCCACATCGACCAGGCCATGCCACTTGTCGGGAAGCGGGCGCAGAGCCTTCTGGAGGAGCGTCAGGCTATCGACCTTCACGCTCAGCTCCCCACGTTTCGTGGTCATGACCACGCCACCGGCACCTATCCAGTCGCCCAGGTCCAACTCCGCGAACCGCTCGGCGAGCTCATCACCGGCGAAGCCGCGCTCGACGAACAGCTGGATCGACCCACTGGAATCGTGGAGGGTGCCGAACTGGAGCTTGCCGAAAGAGCGGTGCAGCATCAGACGGCCGGCCACCATGACCCGGTCCTCCGTCTCGGCGCCCGCTCCGAGATCCGGGTACCGCTCCTGGAGTTGTGCGGCCAGGGCGGACCGGACGAAACGATGCGGATAGCCGCCGGCGTCGAGCACCGCTTCGTGCTTGGCGCGCCGGGCGTCGATCAATCTGTCGTGGCCGGTCTCGTCGTGGTCGGTCATAGGGAGGTCACGATGTTGGCAGAGCCGTCAACTCACTCGGCTCATCCAGCAGAACTCCCCGGTCGGGGACCGGCTCTCCGCCGGCCATGTCGAAGGCGACGTTGTCGATGAGACGAACCGAGCCAACCCGGGCCGCAACCGCCAGTACCGCGGGCCGGTCGAGGGTCTCGATCGGTTTCATCGTCTCCTGGGAGGCCAGCTTCACGTAGTCGACGTCGAGCCCCTTCATCGACCGCGCCACGGTCGACTCCAGGCGGTCGGCTCGACGCTCCCCCGCATCGACTTGCTCCGACGCCTGGAACAGCCCACGCGAGATGGCGAGGGCGGCTCGACGGTCGTCGTTGGTGAGACGCACGTTGCGGCTCGAGAGCGCCAGACCATCGGGCTCACGCACCACCGGGGCTTCGACGACCTCGATCGGAAACCTGAGGTCACGGACCATCGCCTTGAGGACCGCCACCTGCTGGGCGTCCTTGCGACCGAACATCGACACGTCGGGACGTAGCCCGGCAAACAGTTTGGCGACGACGGTGGCCACCCCGACGAAGTGGCCCGACCGGTGCCGTCCCTCCATCTCATCTGTGACTCCGATGACCTCTACCGTCGTCACTGCCTCACCGGGATACACCTCCGCCTCCTCCGGCGCGAAGAGCACGTCGACCGAATGCTCCAGGGCGAGCGTGGCATCGCGCTGCTCGTCGCGGGGATAGGCCTCGTAGTCGTCGGTCTCGTTGAACTGGGTCGGATTGACGAAGAGAGACACCACCAGCGTGTCGCACTGTTGGCGCAGCATGTCCATGAGACGGAGATGACCCTCGTGGAAGTATCCCAACGTGGGCAGCAACCCGACCTTGCCCTGATAGTGCGACCTGGTCTCGGCGAAGGTCCGGGTCACTTCCACCGGTGCAGATCCTCCTCCCGACCGGCGCGAATCGCCGTGGCCTCGGCGATCAGCCGGAACTGGCGACCGACATGGGAAGAGACCTGGTGGGCGGCCTCGAGGTGACCGATGACGGTCTCTATGTCGCCCCGGGCGATCGGCCCCGTCAACGAGGAGGCGGCACCCTTGTCGAAGACGTTGGCCACCGCACGCTCCACCAGGGGTCTGGACACTCTCGGGTCGATGCTCGCCGACTCGAACAAGTCCCCCGAGACCGCCAGAGACGTAACCACGAAGTTGGCGGCCGCGGCGGCCGCGGCGTGATAGGCAGGGCGGGCGGTGTCATCGAGACGGAACGACTCCATCCCCAAGGAGCTGGCGAGGTGAGTGAGGACGTCGACCGCCAGTGGATCTCCATCGATGCCCACGAACGACCCGGCAAGGGCCCTGGCGCCGGTCTCGGGGTCGGGTAGCGACTGGAGGGGATGGAACCCACCGACAGCAGTGCCGCGCTCCTGGATCTCACGGAGCACGAGCACGGGTGTGAAGCCGGAGAGATGTGCGACCACCCCCACCTCGGACACGTGTGGAGCGATGCGGGTGGCGACCTCGGCTATGGCCTCGTCGCGCACCGCGATCAGGGCGACGTCGGCCTCCGGGAGCGGGGAGTCCCAATCGAGGGCTTCCCACCGTTCCGCGGGTCGCCGGCTGAGGACGCCGACGACCTCGTGGCCGGCAGTGTGCGCCGCCAGCGCCATCGCTCCGCCGGCCCTACCCAGGCCGACGATGATCAGACGCATCTCGTCTCTCGCCGCGACATCCCGGCGAGGGTACCCCCATCAGGTGGAGGTAACTGCAAACCACCGTTTTCGCGCATCA
>CAZYCX010000140.1:0-3334 GCA_964645875.1 uncultured Acidimicrobiaceae bacterium | reverse complement strand
TGTCCTCCTCGATGTCTCCGCCAATCCTGGAACATGGCACTAACGATTCGCTAAGGAAACCCTCTCCGGCGGGTCTTGAATCCGCTTGGTACGGTGCAATGAGAGGAGGACCTGAGTGGAGGTTCGCATCCTGGGATCGACCGAGGTCATCGACGGCGATGCGTCGGTGCCGCTGCCCAAAGGTCGCGCCCGATCCCTGCTCGGCATGCTGGTGCTGAGCGCAGGCGAGGTTGTTTCTACTGATCGGCTCATCGACGAGCTGTGGGGTGAGTCTCCACCTCCCACCGTGGACACTGCCTTGCAGGGTCTCGTCCACAAACTTCGGGGATGTCTGGAGCCACAACGGGCCAGCGGTGAGCGACCCGAAATCCTTCTCACCCGCCCTCCCGGCTACCTGCTCGATCTGGCACCAGAGCAGATCGACTCCAGCCGGTTTCGCCGCATGATCGCTGAAGCCTCGGATGCTGCTCCCGCAAACGCAGCGGAGTTGTTACGCCGTGCTCTCACGTTGTGGCGCGGCCCCGCGTTGGTCGACTTCCGCTACGAGCCCTTCGCTCAATCCGAAATCGTCGAGTTGGAGGAGCTCCGCCTCACGGCCGTGGAGAAGCGGATCGAGACGGATCTTGTGCTAGGCCGCCACCATGAGGTGGTAGCGGAATTGGAGCGCCTGGCCGCCGAGCACCCGCTGCGGGAGGGTGTCCACTCACTCCTCATGGTGGCGCTTTATCGCTCCGGTCGTCAGGCCGACGCGCTTCGGGTCTACGCCGCTCTCCGCTCCACGCTTCTCGAGCAGATGGGACTCGACCCCGGCCCCTCCTTGCAGGAACTCGAAGAGCTGATACTCCGCCAGGACCCCACGCTGGATCCGGAGGTGGTGACCCCGTTGGAGCCTGCATCCGATGAGGGCTGGATACCGGAGGAACGCAGGTTCGTGACCGTACTGGCCGTCGACGTCTCCACGGAGACCGACAGGGGAGATGGACCTGACGCCGAGGTCTCACACAGAGTTCTGGAGAGGTTCTTCCGGAAAGCCGCTTCGGTGGTTACAGGCCATGGCGGCAGTGTCGAAGGAACCGTGGGCTATACGCTGGTTGGGATTTTTGGTTTGCCGACTGCGGATGAGGACGACGCCCTTCGGGCCGTACGAGCCGCTGTTGACCTTCGTCATCTGCTGGCTGCGACCAACACCGAGCTGAGTGAATCTGGTTTCCGGTTGAGGGCGCGCGCCGGAGTCGATACCGGTGAGGTGATCGTGGGGGAGAGCACGGTCAGCCCATCGGGCGCCCCCGTCAGGGGAGCGACCCAGCTTTACCGAGCGGCGCAGATAGGCGAGATCCTGATGGGCCAGGCGACACGATTGCTCGTCGGGAAGGCGGTCTTGAGTGAGCCTCGCAAGGTCGACCTCGACGACGGTCAAGACCGCGCCGCGTGGAGGGTGCTTGATCTCGCGTCGAGGGTTCCCGCACTTCCGCTCACCTTGAGAGCACCCCTAGTCGGCCGAGAAGCCGAACTGGGCGAGCTCCGGGCGGCATATGAGCGGGTGGTCGCAGAGGGCAAGCCGCTCCGACTCACCACGCTGGGTGAGCCCGGCATCGGCAAGTCCCGACTCGCCCGGGAACTGGCTTCGTTGATCGAATCCGAGGCTCGTGTGCTCACCGGCCACTGCCCCGCCTATGGGGAAGGGCACACCTTCTCGCCGTTTCGGGAGGTCGTTGAAGCCGCCGCAGGACCGATCGAGACCGGGGCGCTTCTCGACCTGTTGCAGGGTGAGGAGGACGCCGACGAGATAGCCAGACACGTGATGGCCGTCACCGGGTCGACGGAGCGGGAGGGGTCTCCGGGGGTCCTGTTTCCTATGATCCGCCGTTTCTTCGAGGTGTTGGCCGAAGACCGCCCGGTGGTAATGATCCTGGAGGATCTCCACTGGGCTAGACCCACTTTCCTCGATCTCGTCGAATACCTCACCGAGACCCTCCAGGTGCCTCTGTTCCTCGTATGCCTGGCTCGGCCCGAACTCCTCGAGGAGCATGCCGACTGGGTGCAGGGTGATTGCACCTCCACCCTTTTTCTCGGCCTACTGGACGCGGCGGAGAGCAGACGCCTGGCTGCTGACCGCCTCGCCGGCAGGATGGTGCCCGACGAGGTTCTGACCCGGGTCCTGGAAACAGCCCAGGGAAACCCGTTGTTCGTCGAACAGCTCGTGGTCAACATCGGGGAGGAAGGCGACTTCTCCATCCCGGCCACGGTGCAAGCGCTTCTCGCCGCCCGGATCGACCGGCTCGGTCCGGCCGAGCGTGACCTGGTCCGGTTCGCATCGGTGTTGGGCCATCGATTCCCGGTGGCTGCTCTCGTCTCCCTGTTGCCCCAGCCGGCGCGCCCACATGTCTCAAGGCACCTTCGAACGCTGGAACGCAGGGACCTGATGGTTCGTGGAATTACAGAGCAGGGGGAGTGCGGCTTCCGGCACGTTCTCATCCGGCAGGCCGCCTACCGCAGCATGACCATGCAGACACGCGCGGAGCTGCACGAGCGGGCCGCGGACTGGCTGGAGGCCGAGGCTGGCGCTGGCAGAGACTCCGAAGAGACTGTCGGACATCATCTCGAACGCGCACACGAGTACCGGCGTGAGTTGGGGTTTATCGACGAGCACACTCAGCGGCTCGCTGTTCGGGCCGGAGAGAAATTGGCCAGGGCCGGACTCCGCGTCTTCGCCACTCGACTAGATGCCACTGGAGCCGAGACCCTCCTCGGCCGCGCCAGAAGACTCCTGCCCCCCGAGCATCCCTCACAGTGGGAGGTCAACTTTCGACTCGCCGAGGCACACCAGGTGATGGGCCGACACCACCAAGCCGAAACGGTGTTATCGGACCTACTGGCCAGAGAGTTGGAACCCTCCGATAGACGGCTTGTCCTCGAGCTGGAGAGGGTTCGCGTCCGTTTCGCCACCGGGCCGGATCCGATGACCCTCGAAGAGATTGTCGACCTGGCCACAACCGCCCTAACCGACTACGAGGCGACAGGAGATGAAGCCGGAATGGCTCAGGCCCTCTTCCTGCTCGGAGAGGTTTCGAGACGACGGGGTCGAATCGCGGAGATGGAAGAAATAGTCCGCCGGGGACTGGGACACGCCGATCAATCCGATAGTGGCCGAGAGCAGCTTGGCGCTCGTCGCATGCTCGCAACTGCCCTCGAAATCGGGTCGAAACCGGTGCCCCACTGCATCGAAGAGTGTGAGGTGTTGTCCTTCTGGCGAGGTAAGAGAAACGCCGCCGTACTACCGGTCCTGGCCCACCTCTATGCGATGAACGGCCAGTTCGATGAGTCTCGTGAAATG
>CAZYCX010000139.1:0-3508 GCA_964645875.1 uncultured Acidimicrobiaceae bacterium | reverse complement strand
CCTTCCTGGCCGTGCCCTTGGTCGCGGTGGCGGTGGCGATCCACGAGGCGGTGGCTGAAGACCCCGAATCGGGATTGCTGAGTCTGGCGAGAGGCTGACTTCCCTGTGGATGCCACTCATGGGGCGGGGGTCGAACCGAGACCGACGAGCGGGGCTTTTCCGGCCGATGAATACACCGCGCGGTGCGGGATCGTCCCCGGTGCAAGCGGGCACGGCCAGGAGCAGCGCGGCGAGCAGGGTGACCAGGGGCTTCCTCTCAGATCGCGGGTCACTTTTTCTCCTCAGGTATCGGATCTCTCACCTAATCCTTTCATCATGTCGAGGCAGGCCTCGAGCTGCTCGAGGTCTATGTATTCATCGGGTTGATGGGCGACTTCGATCGCTCCCGGACCGCACACGACGGCGGATATACCAGCCATCTGGTATATCCCGGCCTCGGTACCGAAGGGGACCGTGCTGGTCTCGTCTTTGCCCAGCAGCTCGCGCATCATCTGAACCGCTGGTGACGACGGGTCGTCTTCGAGACCGTCGACCTCTCCTTCGGGTACGGTCACCAACGACGCGTCAGGTCCCATGGCGGCGCGCAGATCCTCTTCCAGTGCTTCGATCTCGGCGAGGGCGAATCTGGCGTCGGCGCGATTGACGGGTCGCATCTCCCATTCGACGACACACTGGCCGGCGAGCACGTTGCGGGCCGACCCGCCCGAGATGGTCCCGGTGCTGATCGTGGTGTGAGGGGGGTCGTATGGGCTCGACTCGCTCGCCCGCTCCTTCATCTCGTCACCCAGCTCCATGAGACGACCGATGAAGCGCGCCGCGTGATGGACCGCGTTCACCCCCAGCTCGGGTTGGGAGCCATGGCCCTCGACTCCCGTAATGATGGTGGTGTACTCGTAACAGCCCTTGTGGGCGGTGACGATGCTCATCTCGGTGGGCTCGCCGACGATGGCGACCGACGGCTTGGGACCGCGCGACAGGAGGTCGTCGATCAGCGCGCGGACCCCGCGACATCCCACTTCCTCGTCGAAGGTGAGGGCGATGTGGATGGGGCGGGTCAACGGCATCTCGGCGAATGTGGGTGCCATTGCCAGGGCACAGGCGATGAATCCTTTCATGTCGGCCGTGCCCCTCCCGTAGATCTTCTGATCGCGCCGCATGGCGTCGAATGGGGCCCCGGTCCAGTCGGATTCGTCGGCGGGGACGACGTCGGTGTGCCCGGAGAGCACGACGCCTCCGTCGATGACCGGCCCGATGGTGGCGAAGAGATTGGCTTTCTGCCGGTGCTCGTCGTGAATGAGCCTCAGGTCCGATGTGTGCGGCTCGAGGTTGGCAGCTGCGTATTCGATCAGATCGAGATTGGACTCCGAGGTGACCGTGGGAAACCCGACCAGATCACCGAGGATCAGCATCGCCGAGTCGCGGAGAGGGCTCACGAGCCCCGCCCCAGCATCCGGGCGCCGCCGCCGCGGTGCTCATCGACCAGTCGGAGGATGGTTGTGACGTCGATCATGGCACCGGTGGCGACCAGGGCGACGTGATCGCCGAAGAGGTCGACGTCGGGCCAGTCCTCGACGATCTCGAGCCCGATCGTCCCCTGCCCTGCCGTGGTGAGCGGGTCGTTGATCGGGTCGACGAGGAGGGAACCCTCGAGCTCGAGGGAACGGGCCAGGTGGGCAGCTTCGTCCTGGGACTCGCCGACCAGACGGACGGTGGCTCCGATTGCAGCCAGCGAGTCTCGTTTGTCGCCGGTGGTGTTGTGTGAGATGTACACCGTCGCGGGCAGGCCGAGTGACGCCGCCACGTAGGCCACCGCCCGTCCGTGGTTGCCGGTGGAGTAGGCCACCACGCCCTTGGCTGGGTCGATGTGCTCGTAGCTGAGGATGACGTTGGCCGCCCCGCGCACCTTGAAGGCGCGGGTGGGCTGGCTCGTCTCCAGCTTGAGCCGGACCTCGGCGTCCCTGGCACCGCCGAGGCCGAACGATGGGACCATCGGGGTCCGGTTGGCGGCCCCTTCGATGCGGTTGGCGGCCTGACGGATGTCGTCGAGCGTGGGCCAGTGGAGAGCGGTCATGGCTTCACGAACAGTTGTCGCGGGTAGTTGGCCAGGGTCTCTGCCGGGCCCGACTCCTTGATGAGGAGCGACTCGGTGATCTCGAGGCCCCAGTTCTTCATCCACAGGCCGGGCATGAAATGGAACGTCATCCCGGGCTCGAGGACGGTGTGGTCGGTGAGCCGGATGGAGATGGTGCGCTCACCCCAGTCGGGGGGATAGCTGAGCCCGATCGGGTACCCACAACGGCCCTCGCGCGTGATGCCCGCCCTGTCGAGAGACGAGTAGAGGGCGGCGGCCACATCGGAAGCGCGGTTTCCGGGCTGGGCCGCCTCCAGTCCTGCCTCGAGCCCCTCGACCAGCGCCTTCTCTGCATCCAGCATCTCCTGGGGCGGGTTGCCCAGATAGACGGAGCGGCATAGCGGGACGTGGTAGCGGCGGACACAACCTGCCAGCTCGAAGAACGTGCCTGCATTGTTCTCGAAGGGTCTGTCGTCCCAGGTCAGATGGGGGGCTGAGGCGTCCGCGCCGGTGGGGAGCAGGGGCACGATCGCCGGGTAGTCGCCGCCGTAGCCGTCGACCCCTCGGATCGAGGTCCGGTATACCTCGGCGACCAACTCGTTCTTGGGCAGTCCCGGCTCGATCATGGCGAGGATGGTGTCGTGCGCACTCTCGACGATGCGTGCCGCGGCCCGCATGTACTCCAGTTCCTGTTCCGACTTGACCGCCCGCTGCCAGTTGACCAACCCGGTGGCATCGAGGAAGGTGGCCTCGGGGAGCCCGGCGGTCAGGTGATCGTGGGCGGCTGCGGAGTAGTAGTAGTTGTCGAGTTCGACCCCGATCCGGGCCGAGCCGAGTTCGTTGACCTTCAGCATCTCGGCCAGATGCTGGTGGGGGTGGATCTCGGTCGATTGGACGAAGTCGTCGGGGTAGCCGACGATGCTCGACTCCTCCATGTAGACGGTGCGCATGGCTCCATGGGAGTCCATGAGGCGGCCCCACCAGATGGGCTCGTCGTCGTGGATGACGATCACCGCCTGATGGGTGTAGAACGACCAGCCGTCATACCCGGTGAGCCAAGCCATGTTTGACGGGTCGGTGGCGACCAGGACCTCTAGGCCGGCGGAGTCCATGGCCGAGCGCACCTTGGCCAGGCGGCTGGCGTACTCCTCCCGTGTGAAAGGCAACGGCACATCCGGCATGGAATGCCCCTTCGGTTCGTCAGTGGCTGAGAACGGCCCTGAGGAAGGCCTTGGTTCTCTCGTGGTCGGGATCCTTGAAGATCTTGTCCGGTGGCCCCTGCTCCAGGATGCGGCCCTTGTCGAACATGAGGACCCGATCGGCCATCTCCGAGGCGAATCCTACTCCGGGATCGGGTTGCCGCGGTCGACAGGTTTCTGCTGGCATCGCTCAGAGTGCGCGGCTCGGCGAGTTGAGAGCAGCGGTCGAGGCTGGCTT
>CAZYCX010000138.1:0-3590 GCA_964645875.1 uncultured Acidimicrobiaceae bacterium | reverse complement strand
CCCATGCGCACCGAAGACGATCACCAGCGACGAGGACTTGCCCGCCACCTACTCACCGCCGGCATCGACCTTCTCGCCGAGGCCGGCGCAGAGCGCATCAAGATCGTCTTCAGACCGGACAACCCAGCAGCGAGGGGTCTCTACCTCAGAGTCGGCTTCGAACCCGTCAAGCAGACCGTCGTCCTCTCTCGCCGAGCTGGCGCACGAGCTTCGTAGGCGGACCCTGCGTCTCATCGTCGGACGAACCGCCCGGCAGCAAGCGTCCATATGTGAGGCAGGTCATCGACTCGAGCAGTCGCGGTACCGCCGACCGTTTGTAGGCCCCGGGCATGGGTAAAGGTCGAGGATGACCGACCCATCATCAGACACGACCGAACGGGACAGCGCAACCGGCGATAATCATCCGAGCTACTGGCGGTTCGCCGCCATGATCGCCACCTCGATGGCGGCCATGTTCGTGCTCATGTATGTCCACACTTTCTCGCTCGATCATGTCAGATGGAGCGAAACCCGCTTCTACATGGCCTTTGTCATGGGCGCGGCGATGGCGGGGATCATGCTCAGCTTCATGCTCGGCATGTACCGCAACCGCAAGGTGAACCTCGGGATCTTCGTCGCCAGTGCGCTCGTGCTGGTCGGTGCCGTGTGGCTGATCCGGAGCCAGGAGACGGTGCAGGACCGGTCGTACATGAGCGCGATGATCCCGCACCACTCGATTGCCATCCTCACCAGTGAGAGATCCGAAATCGACGACGTCCGGGTGTGCGATCTGGCGGTGGAGATCATCGAAGCCCAGCGACGCGAGATCTCCGAGATGGAGTGGCTCCTCGACGACATCTCCGAGAACGGGCCCGCCGAGACCCGTTCAGAAGCCGAGGCCCGTACAGTCCCCGACTTCGAAGGCAGCGCCACGAGAAGCTGTGATTCGGGCTGACCTCGGTCACACCAACCTCCTCCTGTCAGACCTTCGGGCGGCCCATCAGCGAGGCTTTCCTCAGCAGCGAGTCAGGAAAGAGTCTTCAGCCGCTCAGTCGTGGTTCTCGAGGATCTTGCGTCGCTCCTGGTACTCGTCCTGTTCGATCTCGCCTCGGGCGAAGCGCTCGTCGAGTATCCGCAGTGCCTGGTTCTCGTCGCTGCGGGTCGACCCGCCGGTCGAACGCACCATCCAGATGACCAGTGCGATGACGATGATCCAGAATGCGACCATCATCAACCACCCCCAGACACCCATCCCGTTCCAGTGCCACATGGCTATCACCTCGAGGGCTCAACATACCCCACCCCGGAGGGGACGGAGAGAGCACACGGCACCACGACTAGTCCTGGATTGGGACTGCTAGTCGGGTTGCTCTCGGATTGGGACCCAATCCGTTCCCGGGGGCTGGTTCGAGTCTGGCTGGCATGATTCGACGAGAGACGGAGCATGACCATCGATCCGGCAGAATCCACCGCCACCGGAGTGACCAGCGACCGCCTGAGGGGCCTGCGCATTGGAATCTCGGCCTGTCGATCCTCCACGTCGCTCAGGCGGTGTTGATCCTGGTTCTCAGTCTGGTGGCGAAGAGCGTGCTGGCCTGGCAGATCTTCGGAGGCTCATTGGCAGGTTGAGTCCGGGCATGTAGTCGGGTTGGGCGGTCTCGTTTGGACGCACTCCTTAGGATGTCTACGTATGCCGATCTACATGGACGTTCACGAGGATCTCGGAGACGCCACTGAGGAGGACATCAAGACCGTTCACCAGCGAGATCTCGACATCCAGGACGATTACGGCGTCGAGTTCCTCACCTACTGGTTCAACCCACCGGAGGGCCACGCCTTCTGCCTGGTCGAGGCTCCCTCCGAGGAGGCTGCCGTCGAGGTTCACCGGGCCTCCCATGGGCTGGTGCCGCACAAGGTGATCGAGGTCGATCGTCCCACGGTGAGCCAGTTCATGGGCGAATGGGAACCTCATGTCCCCTACGAGGCCCGTACCGACGGGCCCGATTCGGCCATCGACTCCGGCCTACGGGCGATCATGTTCACCGATCTCGAAGGCTCCACCGACGTCAGCTCGCGTCTCGGCGATGAGGCGGTGATGGAGGTCATCGAGTTCCACGATCGAATAGTCAACGCTGCGCTCTCGGAGGGAGGAGGGCGGGCCATCAAGCACACCGGCGACGGCATCATGTCCTCGTTCACCTACGTGAGCCGGGCGGTGAGCAGCGCCATGCGAATTCAACGGGAGTTCGCCGGTTCGACCGAGGCTCCGGCCGACGGAGCCCGGGTTCGGATCGGGATCAGCGCCGGCGAGCCGGTGGATCGGAGCGATGACATGTTCGGCGCCTCGGTGAACCTGGCGTCGCGTATATGTGGTCATGCCGACGCCGGCCAGATCCTGGCCTCGAGCGCAGTCAAGGAGCTCTCGATCGGCAAGGGGATCGTGTTCGCCGACTGTGGCCCGATGGCGCTCAAGGGATTCGACGAACCGGTCAGGTTGTACGAGGTCGTCTACGACTGAGCCGGCTGGCTTTCCCGTCTCGATTTTTTATCTCGGTGTCACCCAAATCGTGGGCCTCCAACGTCTAAGGGCCGGCGGAGTCACGTACACGAGAAAGGAACCACGATGCGCCGCATCGTCACCGTCCTGGCGACACTGGCCCTGGTGGCCTGTGGCACCAGCACTGCCGACCCGGGAGGACAGCAGCCGGACACCACGACACTGCCCCCGCCGACGGCCACCACCGCACCGGCGACCACTACCACCGTGGCTCCGGTGACAACCACCACTCAGCCCCAGGCCACCACCACGACGGTCGCACAGGCCACGACCACGACGGTCGCGCCGGTCACCACCACCACGGTGGGCCCGGCCACGACCGGGACGATGGTGGTGGCGCCGTACTTCTACCTCGACGAGGAGGGCCATCCCAACCGCACCGGACCGTTCGTGTTCCCGATGGCACGTCAGGTCGATCGGACCGTGGCCGTGGCCAGGGCAGCGATGATGCAGCTTCTCGCCGGTCCGACAACCGCCGAGCGTCAGAGCGTCCCTTCGATATCGACGGCCATCCCTGCCGGAGTGCGACTGCTCGGGCTCACCATCGACCAGGACATCGCCACCGTCGACCTGTCCGCCGAGTTCGATGCCACCGACGATTCCGCCGTAGTGGCTCAGCGGGCGGCCCAAGTGGTGTTCACGCTCTCCCGGTTCGACAGCGTCGCCGAGGTGCTCTTCCGTCAGGAAGGAGAGCCGGTTTCGATCCAGACGGGGGATGGGAGCCTGGTCAGCCGACCGGTGGGGATCTGGGACTACCTCGAGTTCGCCGCCGCCATCTCCGTCGAGACGCCGGTGTACCGGGGTCCGGGTGGCAACCCGCTGCGGGTCACCGGGTTCGCCGCCGTCTTCGAGGCCACCTTCCAGTATGCCCTCACCGACGCCAGCGGGCTGATCATCGAAGAGGGCATCGCCATGACCAACAACGGCACCGGTTGGGGCGGCTTCGACTTCACCATCGACTACGACGTCGACCGGGAACAGGTCGGAGCGCTCATCGTCTGGGCCGGCTCGGCCCAGGACGGATCGCGCATCGACATCCGGGAGTACCCGGTGG
>CAZYCX010000137.1:0-3618 GCA_964645875.1 uncultured Acidimicrobiaceae bacterium | reverse complement strand
CGACGATGTCGGCGCCGGCCTCCTTGGCCTCTGCCTCCTTGTCGGGGGAGCAGAACACGGCGACCTTGACGTCTTTGCCGGTCCCATGCGGCAGGGAGACGGTGCCCCGCACCAGCTGGTCCGCCTTCTTGGCGTCGATGCCGAGGGTGTAGACCACCTCGACGGTCTCGTCGAACTTGGCCGGCGCCAGCGTCTTCACCAGGTCGAACGCCTCACGGGCGCTGTAGCGGTGCTCCTTGTCGTAGCTGGAGGCCGCTTCCCGGTACTTCCTTCCATGTGCCATGTGTCTCTCCTCGTGGTCCAGGCGGCCTCACGGCCTCCCACCGTTGGTTTCTTCCGTTCTGTGCGGGTCTGTTGCGCGTGGCACGCCACAAACCCGCACAGAACGGTCTCGATGTCAGCCGTCGACGACGATGCCCATGGAACGGGCGGTTCCCTCGACGACCTTCATGGCGCCCTCGATGTCGATGGCGTTGAGGTCGGGCATCTTGATCTCGGCGATCTCCTTGATCTGATTCCGGGTGACCCGGCCCACCTTTTCCTTGTTGGGCTCACCGGAGCCCTTGTCGACCCGGGCCGCCTGTCGAAGCAGCGCCGCCGCCGGCGGGGTCTTGGTGACGAAGGTGAACGAGCGGTCCTCATAGATCGAGATCTCGACCGGGATGATCTGACCCCGGTTGTTCGACGTGGCGTCGTTGTACGCCTTGACGAACTCCATGAGATTCACGCCATGGGGCCCGAGAACGGTGCCCACCGGCGGGGCGGGCGTAGCCTGCCCGGCGGGCAGCTGCATCTTCAGTGTGGTGACGAGTTTTTTTCTACCCATTTGATATCCCGAGTCTTGGTGGCCTAGTTCTTCTGGATGTCTTCGAACCCGAGCTCGACCGGGGTGTCGCGGCCGAAGATGTTGACCAAGACGACAACTTTCTGCTGGTCGACGTTGAGCTCTTCGATCACACCGTTGAAGTCCGCGAACGGCCCGGTGACGACGCGGACCTGCTCGCCGACGTCCCATTCCGGCTTGAAGCGTGGCTTGCCCTTCTCCTCTTCCTCCTGGACGCCGAGGAAACGCTCAACCTCACGTCGCGACAGGGGAGTCGGCTTCTGGGCGTTACCGGCCACGAACCCAGTGACACCGGGCGTGTTCCGGACCGCGTACCAGGAGTCGTCGTCGAGGGTCATGCGGACGAGGATGTAGCCAGGGAAGACCTTCTTGGGGACGGTGACCTTCTTGCCGCCCTTGAACTCCACGACGTCCTCCATGGGTATGTGAACCTCGAAGATGCGGTCTTCCATGTGCATCGACTGGATACGGGTCTCGAGGTTGGCTTTCACCTTGTTCTCATAGCCCGAGTAGGAGTGGATGACGTACCAATCGCCGGGCAGGTCGTAGGGGCTGGTAGGCCGGGGAACCTCGACGACCTCGTCGGCAGTCTCTTCCACGGTCTCCTCGACGTCCTCCACCGTTTCCTCGGCGACCTCGTCCACCGACTCCTCCGTCGAGTCTTCGACCTGTCCTTCGACGCTGTCGGTGGACTCGTCGGCAGCAGGCTCGACGGTCTCTTCGACTTCCACGGTCTCGGTCTCGGCTATCTCAGCCATCAGGCTCTCTGCTCCACCATCCAGAGGATGAACTCCTTGGCCACCACATCGAATCCGAAGATCACCCCGGTGAGGACCACCGACGTGATCACCGTGACCGTCGTGAACGCGATCATCTGCTCCCTGGTGGGCCAGGTCACCTTGCGCATCTCAACCCGGACCTCGTGGAGGTAGTCCCTCACCCGGGCGGGCAGCGACCTGCGCTCGGCCGTCTCCGGGGCGCGGCTCTGTATGGCCGCAGCCTTGCGCTGCGTCCTGCTCTGACCGTCTTGCTCTTTTTCTCTCTTGCGGCGCCTCTCCTCCGCTTCCTGGAGGCGGCGCATCTGCCTGTTGCTCATGATTCAATCAATCCTGTACCGATTGTGGCAGGGGTGGAGGGACTCGAACCCCCAACCTCCGGTTTTGGAGACCGGCGCTCTAACCAATTAGAGCTACACCCCTAGGGGGTTCGCGGGCCGCCCAAGTATAAGGCGGCTCGTCTCACTGTGGAAAGTCCGCGCCGGTCGGAGCATTACACCCAGGAGCGACTGGAGTGTTTCCTCAACCGGTATGTGATCTGACGCCACTGAGATAGGCTCGTCTTCATGGCATCGACCTTCTCTTCCGCGGGCGCGGCAACAAGCCCCTCGGGAACAGGCTGGTCTGGATCATTGTCGGTGACTGAGCTGTTCCGCTTCCAACCGGCCCTCATCGTCCTCCACGGGCTCCGCTGTCTGGGGATGGCTGGGGAGGACAGACTGGCCCGTGCCATCGGCATGCACAGCGAAAAGGTCACCGAGGTACTGAGGCGTCTGCGCAGCCGCGGGCTCGTCGAGCACGATCCGGGGCCCTTCGGAGGTTGGAGCCTGACCCCACGTGGCCGGGCAACCGAGCACGAGTTGACCAGTTCAGAGGTCGAAGAGTCGGGCGTCCGCGATCAGGTGTACAGCTGTTATCGGTCGTTCATGCGACTCCACGCCGCACTCTTGAGCGTCGGCTACGACTGGGAGATGCGACCCGTCCGCAATACCCGCATGCTCAACAGTCACCGCGACCCCGAGTACGACGCGGCAGTGTTGTCACAGTTGGTCAGCATCCACATGGGGACACAATGGATCTATGCAGAACTAGCGGGTCTGCTGGAGAGATTCGGGGTCTACGAACCCCGTTTCTCGTTCGCCCTCGAGCAGGCACTCGCCGGCGAGACTTCCTACGTGACTAGCAGCGTCGACTCCTATCAGAGCGTTTGGCTCCAATTGCACGAGGACCTCCTCGCCACCCTCGGAATCTCGAGCGACCACGAGAAGCAGAGCGAAACGAGCTGACGCTGCAAGATGCTTCGATGAGGTCCTGGTCCCGCGCTACGTCGGGTAGTCGTCCACCATCACGTTGAATCCGGTCGCGATGTCATCCGGATCCGGCCTGGCCTCCGAACTAAGGGCGTAACCCGAAGCAACAAGGAGCCTTCACATGAGAAAAGTAATCGTGGCTGCACTTTCAGCCACCCTGGCCCTGGCGTTGGCCATCCCGGCACTCGCCCGCGCCCCGCAGGCCGAAGGCGCCAAGCCTGGCGACTCCACCATCGTCGAGATCGTGGTCTCGAACCCTGGTGGCAACTTCGACGTCCTGCTGGCCGCGGTGCTAGCCGCCGATCCCGCCGTTCTGACCGCGCTCGGTGACAATGAGCAATACACGGTGTTCGCCCCGACCGATCAGGCTTTCATCAACACTCTCGGTGTCGCATCTGAGGCTGAAGCGATCGCAACACTTCAGAGCCTCCCGAGGATGCCCTGACCGACATCCTGCTCTACCACGTCATCGACGGGCGTCGCACCGGCCCTTCTGTGCTCGCTGCTCCCAGGTACGACACGCTGCTCGGTGAGACCCTGACCAGAGGCGAGCTCGCCGCGGCCGGCGTGCAGGCGGCCAACATCTCCGCCAGCAACGGAATCGTCCACGTCCTCACAACAGACGTGCTCGGCCCGTAGCCCACGAAGTGCACCCGCTGAAGAGAGGCCCGCTCGCGAGCGGGCCTCT
>CAZYCX010000136.1:0-3759 GCA_964645875.1 uncultured Acidimicrobiaceae bacterium | reverse complement strand
ACCGGGTGGTGTTCATGTCCGACGGCCAGATCGTCGAGGTGGGCACTCCGGAGCACTTCTTCACCGACCCCCAGGAAGACCGCACCAAGCTCTTCTTGTCGCAGATTCTCTGAGTGGCGGGGCCGGTGCCCCGCCGTATCGGGTATCAGGGCTCCTCTCCGTAGGTGCAAGTCGGGTTTACTCTTCGTCCCTCGGTGGCTTCGTTTTCCCTCAGGATCGTTGGTTTGGTCGCGGGTGTGCTGCTGGCGGCCGGCGTGGTGCTCGCACTGATCAACGTGGGCACCGCCGAGGTCCCAGAGGCGACACTCGCCGTCCTGGGCGATTCGACCACCACGTCGTCGAGCGCCCCGTCCACTTCCAGTACTTCGACCACATCCACGTCGACCTCGACGACGACCACCATCCCTCCCAAGGGGACCTTGGTCATCCAGGGGACCGGAGACGTCAACCTGGATCCCGGTTACATCCCCGCTTTCGACGCCAACGGCTATGACTACGCGTGGGAAGGTCTCGACGGGATCTTCCATCAGGACGACCTGACCGTGATCAACCTCGAGTGTGCCCCGTCGGACCTGGGGGTGGCCGAGCCGAAGGAGTTCGTCTTCCGCTGCCCGGTCGAGTCGCTGGCCTCGCTGGCCCGGGCCGGGGTCGAAGTGGCGAACCTGGGCAACAACCACAGCGGTGACTACGGCAGGGACGCCCTGGTCGACGGTCGGGCCCGGCTGATCGAGGCGGGCGTTGCCCCGATCGGAGCGGGGGCGGACGTAGACGAGGCGGGTGAGCCGGCCATCTACGAGCTGAACGGATGGAGCGTTGCCGTGCTCGGGTTCGGGGGCGTCGTTCCCCACCCGGGGTGGCTGGCCGCCGAGGGGCACCCGGGGATGCGAGACGGCGACGACATCCCCTCCATGGTCGCCGCCGTCGAGGCGGCTGCCGCCCGCGCCGACATCGTGGTGGTCTCCATCCACTGGGGGGTCGAGCTCGACACCCAACCGCGACCCGACGACATCGAACGGGCGGAGGCAATGATCGCGGCGGGGGCCGACGTGATCTTCGGCCATCACGCCCATCGCATGCAACCACTCGAGATGGTCGACGGCGCCGCGGTCTTCTGGGGTCTCGGTAATTTCGTATGGCCGCGACACTCTGTGGCGGGGTCGACCACCGCGGTCGCCCGGGCGGTCGTCCATCCCGACGGGAGGATCGAAGCGTGCCTGATACCGGCGTTCATCGAGAATCCGGGTCAACCCGTGCTCACCGGCGAACCGGAATGCGGGCCGGGCCGTTAGGACTGTGATGCAGGAGAAGTCAGGACCGATCTTCCTCGTCATCGCCTTCGGAGCGATGCTCGGCTTCGTCGCCTTCCTCATCGTCGGACCCCGTGACGCCGGGAGAGACATGGCCGCACCGGACACCACGGTCACGACGACTCCCGGCGAGAACGGCGCGGTCGATGGCCCGGCGCCGACCGACGCCAATGGCGATCCGGTCACCACGACCTCGACGATCGACGATCGGAGTAGGCCCCCGGGCACGGTGCCGGGATGGACCGTCTCCCAACCGTGGGGCTCCGTCGAGGGTCTGACCTCCTTCCGGGGCAACCCCACCAGGACCTACTACGGCACCGGTCCCATCTCCGACTCGCCCCAGGTTGCCTGGACCTATCCCGGAAGCGGGATGTGCAGCGAGTCGAGCAACTTCGGCGTGACCTCCGTCTGGTGTGGCATCGGCTGGACCGGACAACCCATCGTCTGGGAGCGTCCCGACGGCAAGACCGAGGTGATCGTCGGCGCTTTCGACCGGGCGATCCACTTCGTCGATGCCGAGACCGGTGAGGCCCTGAGGCCCAGGTTCACGACCGGTGGCCACGTGAAGGGATCAGAGACCCTCGACCCCGACGGGTTCCCATTGCTCTACTCGGGCTCCCGGGACAACAAGCTCCGGATCATCGCGCTGGACCGTGATGAGCCCACCGAGCTCTGGTCGCTCGATGCCCGCGACGTCGACGGAACGTGGCACGTCGACTGGGACGCCGCCCCGCTCATCATCGACGACATCATGTACCAGGGCGGAGAGAACAGCTGGTTCTTCGCCTACGAGCTGAACCGGGGGTACGACGCCGACGGGAGGGTGACCGTCGAACCGAGACGGTTGCTGGCGATGCCCGGCTACGACTCCGAATTCATCGCCTTGACTGGCCCCAATGTCTCCATCGAGAGCTCCACAGCCGCCTATGAGGACCGTGTCTACTTCAGCAACTCGGGAGGCCGGGTGGTGGGTCTCGACGTGTCCGACATACGAAACGGCAATGCTCCCATCGTTTTCGACTATTGGGCCGGCGGGGACGCCGACGCCACCATCGTCATCGACGAGGAGGGCATGCTCTACGTCTCGGTCAACGTCAAACCCTGGCAGGTCGGCGCGGGGCACAGGACACAGGCGAACATCGATCGCACCAGGGAGATCGGCCAGTTGATCAAACTGGATCCGTACACCGACGGAGACCCCCTGGTCTGGGGCGTGGACCTCTCCTCTTCGGGTGGCGAGGACTCGGGCACGTGGGCCACCCCCGCCCTGCACGATGGCCTCCTCTACACCAACACCCATCTCGGCTCGCTTATCGCCGTCGACGCCGCCACGGGTGAGATCGTCTGGCGTGATGGCACCGTTGGGTGGCACTCGTGGTCGTCGCCGGCCGTGGTGGACGACACCCTGGTGGTGGCCACGTGTGCGGGGGATGTGCGCGGTTACTCGCTCGACAACCCGAGGTCACCGGAGCGAATCTGGACCGTCTCGCTGGGTGAGTCCTGTATCGAGGCGACACCGGCGATCTGGAACGGGACCATCTATCTCGGCTCCCGTGATGGCTACCTGAGGGCGATTCGTTGATGGGGCGGGTGCTGGCGTCGGTCCTGGTGCTCGTGCTCGTGGCGTGTACGGGGGGAACGGACGAGGCGACGACCGCCACCACGCCGGCTCCCACCACTACCTCCACCACTTCGGTCCCTACTACGACCACACCGCCTCCGGAGTGCCCGCGCGCTCCATACGACCTCGAGTTTCTCCCCCCGGGCGTCGGTCAGGGCGAGCTGGAGTCCTCCGAGCTCGATCCCGACGTTTGGACCTCGGTGGCCGGGAGCCACACCACGTTCATCCCCCGGTCCGACGACACCGTGGCCATCGCCATCGTCCGGGGCACACTTCCGGCGGTCGACTGGCCGACCGAGAAGGGAGAGGTCAGCATCGACGGCACTCCTGCGGTGGTGGGCCCCCATCCCGACGGGACCTGGGTGGCGGGCTGGTTCGAGGAGCCGGGGGAGCGCTGCGACCTCTACACCATGGTTTTCTACCCACCCTGGGCGCCGTCCGAGGTTGAGCAGGTCCTGGCGGGGATGGACCGCGTCGGCGGCTGACCCCTCCCCGTTTTCGCGCATCAACGGCGCTGAAAACGCGCCATTCGGTGCGCGAAAACGGTGGGGTGGAAGCGACGGAGGGGACCCCGAGGGCCCCCTTCGTCAGCGGTTACTCGTGGTCGCGGCGGGGCTGCGGGCCGGTCGGCCGGCGCGCACCGGTCGCCGCATCCTCCTGGCTCTCCTGGAACAGCTCGGCGATGGCGGCCACCGATCCCAGGACCCCCTGAGTGTCGAGGGGAAGGAAGATCTTGGTCGCCTGGCCATCGGCGATGCCCTGGAGGGCCTCCAGATAGCGGATCGCGATCAGGTCGGGGGTCGGGTCACCCGTGTGGATGGCGCCGAACAC
>CAZYCX010000135.1:0-3831 GCA_964645875.1 uncultured Acidimicrobiaceae bacterium | reverse complement strand
TGAACAGCCAGTACTTTGGCCGGGCAAAAGGCAGCACCCGGGCGAAGCGGCGCATTTTGCGTAGACCCTCGGCGCTCAGTTTGGAGAGCTCGCGGGCATCGCCGGAATCGCGGTCGCCTTCCAACCCCCACAACTCCAGGAGTGAGTCGAGCAGACCGGCGAAGCCGGCCAGGTAGATGAAGATGGGGGTGCCCCCGATGGTCTCCAGGGCCCGCTCGGCACTGGCTCGCGCCTCCACCAGCTGGCCCTGTCGCAATTCGACCTGGGAATGGGTCCCATGGATGACGGGCACGGTGAGCGTGTCGGCGTCGTCGACGATGGCGTGAGCCGCACTCGCCATCTCCCTGGCCTCGTCGAGCCGATCTTGGGCGAGGAGCAGCGGGATCACGAAGGAGGTCGCCCACGCTTCATGCTCCCGGTTGGCTCTTTGCCGGGCAGACGTGAGCAGTTGGTTGTAGTCGCGGTGTGCCTCCTCGATGTCACCGGAGCAATAGCTGACGAAGCCCCGGACGGCCAACGCGATCCCCGCCGAGTACTTGTCACCGAGCCGGTCACAGCGTTCCAGGGCATCGGTGACGATCTCCCGGGCACGGCTCCACTCGTCGAAGGTCAAGGCCAGGACGCTCTCCGCCAGACCCGCTGCGATCAAGTGTCCGGGCCTCATCTCCTCCAACTCGAGCACATATGGGGTCGGCGTCCACCGGTCGCGGCTCTCCAGGTTCTCCGCCTGGCGCGACATGCGGAAGTAGCGATCGGAGAGCCGTCGCATCCGCGCCGTGCCCACCAGGTAGCCGAGGTTGCTGTACGCCAAACCCGCCACCAAGGGCTCACCGGACCTCTCCCCGAGGTTGATCGCGACCAGGTTGAGCACGGGGAATCCGGAGAGATTGACGGTGAAGTAGTAGATCTCCCCGATCAAGGCGGCGATGCGCGCCGCCTGGCCGAGCCGGACCCTCTCTTCACCGTCTCCCGGGGTTCGGACCGCACCCGGCAGGACTATGTGGGCCACCTGCTTGGCCACCTCCCACAGGAGGCGGCCGACCCGGCCAACCACGCCGGCGGGAACATGGACCCCGGTGAGCTCGAGGGCTCGATAGAGACTCTTCTCGGCGTCGTCGAAGTTGCCCAAGGCTTCGTGGGCCTGGCCGATCTCGAACTGCCACTGGCTCTGACGCAGCCTGGTGACATCTGAGAAGTCGTCCGGGTGCTGTTGGGTCAGCTCCAGAGATCGGGTGTGGGCCTCGATGGCCTCCCGGTTGGCGCCTTTTCGGAGGGCACTCGCCCCCGTCTTCTCGTAATAGGCGAGGGCCTTGTGTCGATCTTCGCCACGATCCCAGTGATAGGCGAGAAGCGCATACAGGGGCTCGCCCGGTTCGTCGGGCATCGTTTCGAGGTAGTTGGCCACGCTCAGGTGGGTCCTTCGTCGCTGGTCGAAGAGCAGCAGGTTGTATGCGGTCTCCCGGGTGAGGGCATGTCTGAAATCGAACGAGCCCGGAGACGATTCGTAGATGAGGTCCAGGTCCGTGAGATCGGCGAGCTGACTCTCCAGCTCATGGATATCGGGTGGGTCGGGGTGCACCGCGTGGAGGGCGAGGGAGTCAAAGCTCCTCCCGATGACGCTGGCCACCTTCAACGTGAGCTGGAGTTGGGGGGCGAGACCGTCGATCCGGCTCAAGACGACACTGCTCAGGCTGTGGGGAACTCCCACCTCGTCTGCTGGGCGGTTCAGTCTCACTCGCCCTCTCTCGACGTTGACGGCGCCGGTGTCACGCAGCGAGAGTGCCAGTTCCTCGACGAAGAATGGGACTCCTTCAGAGGCTTCCACGATGACCCTGGCCAGGTCAGCATCGAGCTCTCGGGCTCCGAGCTTCTCCCTGGCCAATCTCAATGTCTCCTCCTCGCCCAGCGGTTTGAGGATGAGTCGGGCAGATGTTCCGAGGTCGGCCAACTCCTCCATCTGGTCGGGCCGCTCCGGCATGGGCCGGGTGAGGAGGATCAGGAGCATCGGGCTCACCTTCCTCGCCGCGGCCAGGGTCAGCGCCCAGGAGGCCGAGTCGAACCAGTGAATGTCATCGAGGACTATGAGCAGAGGCGACCGGGTAGCCGCCTCTCCGAGGATGGCGACCAGCAATTCGACCGTGGAATCGCGCCGGTTGGTCCCCGACATGCCCCGCGTCGAAGCGGTCTCGGGGAACTGAACGTCGAGTACCGAGTTGAGCAACGCTTCCCATTCGGCGAACTGGGGCCAATTGGAGAGATGTTCCCTGACGATCTCCTGGCGTCGCTTCAGCGATCGCACCTCGGTGAGCCCCAGCACCTGGCTGATCACGTTCTGCCAGGCCTGGTACGTCGACTGGGCCACGGGTATGGCAGCTCCGGTGAGGATCTGGACGTCGAAGGCCCTGGCGGTGTGGATGAGATGGTCTCCCAGGGCCGACTTCCCGATGCCCGCCTCACCTTCCACCACCACGACCGCCGAGCTACGCGCCCTGACCAACGCCCCCAGCCAAGCGGTCAGTTGGAGCTGCTCACTGTCCCTCCCCAGCAGCTCGGCGGTCTCGCGTGGCTCCAGCAGCGCCCCGGTCTTCTCCCAGAGCGGGCGGAACACGGGGACGGGTTCGTCCCAGCCATGCAGACGCCTGGGCTCGAGGGGATGAAACTCGATTCGTCGCGCCGCTCTCACCGTTGCCTGGTCGCAAAAGATCTCGAATCTCGCACTCTTCATCAGCCTCGCCGCCAGATTCACCTCCTGGCCCAGGGTGGTGTACTCCCGTCTGGCCGGGCTCCCATAAGCACCGCAGAAGGCACGTCCGGTGGCGATGCCGATGCCGTACTCGAGCTTCATCTCGGTGATGGCAGCCTGTATCTCCTCCGCCGCCTGCACCGCCAGATAGGCGTCTTCCTCGTGGGCGAATGGAGGGAGACCGAATGCGGCGAACAGCGTGATCCCCTTGTCGTCGTTGATGATCCGGTTCAAGGTGCCCTCGTACTTCTGGAGGGTGGTCTGGGTTCCGGCGACGATGTCCTGAAGGGCGTCCATCGAGGTGGTCGACGAAGGGTCGAGAAAAGGGAGGTTGACGAAGAGCGAGGTCACCTGGCGGAACTCCGCGAGCCACTCGCTCTGCCCCGCGTCGATGCGGCGCAGGACAGGCGGGGACAGGAACCGACGAAGCCGGTCGGCGATGGCCGGCGTGATCTCGGGGGCCGGCTCTCGTTGCGGAGCCTCGACACCGTGGACCTCGGTGAGCCGGAGGTATCCCTCCCCGTCGATCCGCCCTCCAACCGAGCTCCCTGCCGCGGCGGCCGCTTCGGGGGAGAGAACCACCTCACCCGGTCTCGCCACATCGCTGGCCCTTCCCATCTGGGCCACCGGGGGCCCTCCCATGAAGAAGTGCCAACGCCGGTCGACGCCACCCACTGCCATCACGACACCGGTCCCGGCTCCGATGCCGACCCGCAATTCGAGTGGCGGCAGCTCGGCGTATACGGCGGGCAGTTCCAACCCGAGGACGTCGCGGCCACAAGCCGCGGCACGCGCCACAGCCGCGCCGGGCCCGGAAGTGTCGACCTCCCAGGTGGCCAACACCGAGTCGCCGGCGAACTCCAACACATCGCCTCCGTGGAGCGTCACCGTGTCGATGATCGTCCCAAACACCTGGTCGAGAAGGCGGCCGATGAGCTCGGGGCCGGCCCGCTCCCGCTCGGTGATCTCATGGGTCAGATGCGAGAAGTTCGAGAGGTCGGCGAACCAGGTGACCGTCTCCCGCTGCTCGCTCGCCGGCTCTTCGGTCACCGCGCCGTGCCGTCCCACCCAGCGCACCAGTTGGGCAG
>CAZYCX010000134.1:0-3841 GCA_964645875.1 uncultured Acidimicrobiaceae bacterium | reverse complement strand
TCCTACTCGGAGAACATCGGTCTGGTCGGGCTGACCCGGGTGGCCAGCCGCTACGTGGTGATCCTCGGCGCTGGAGCCCTGGTGGTCCTGGGTCTGATCGCCAAGTTCGGTGCCGTCGTGGCCACGATCCCGCTGCCCATCGTAGGCGGCGCCTACCTGGCCCTTTTCGGGCTCATCGCCGCCATCGGGCTCTCGCTGCTGCGGCGGGCGGACATGGACTCACAGCGGAACCTGCTGATCGTCGGCTTCGTGCTCTTCGCCGGTTTCGTCTTCCCCCACTACTTCGGAGCGGTGGAGGAGTTCAACTTCCTGGGCATCGGCTGGCTCTCGGACATCATCGTCTCGATCGGGTCCTCCGGCATCGCCACCGCGGCGGTGCTCGGTCTCCTGCTCGACAACCTCATCCCGGGGACACCCGAAGAGCGTGGTCTCGCCACCGACTACGAGGAGATCACCACCACCGCCGACACCGAGGCCCCGGGGAGGACCACCAACTAGACCGCCAACAACCGTTCTGTGAGGGTCTATGGACACTGAGTGTCGGTAGACCCGCACAGAAGGGTCACAACTACCCGTGGGTGGGGAAGCCGAGGTCGACGCCGCGGTGGATGGGATCGGCCCAGCGGGAGATGACCACCTTCTGTCGGGTGTAGAAGTGGACCCCTTCGGGGCCGTAGATGGCGTGTGAGCCGAATATGGAGTTCTTCCACCCCCCGAAGCTGTAGAACGAGAGCGGGACGGGGATGGGAACATTGATCCCGACCATGCCCACCTGGATCTCCTGTTGGAACTTTCGCGCCGCCCCGCCGTCGTTGGTGAACACTGCGGTGCCGTTTCCATAGGGGTTGGAGTTGATCAGTTCGATGGCGTCCTCGAAGTGGTCCATGCGGACTGTGGACAGCACCGGCCCGAAGATCTCGTCGGTGTAGATCGACATCTCCGGTGTTACCTGGTCGAACAAGGTGGGGCCGAGAAAGAAACCGTCTTCGTGGCCGTCGACGACGAAGTCGCGCCCGTCGGCGATCAACAGCGCACCTTCGGACTCGCCGGCATCGACATAACCTCGCACCCGCTCCAGATGATCCTTGGTCACCAGGGGGCCCATCTCCACGCCGGGCTGGTCGCCCGGGCCCACGGTCAGCTTCTCGATGCGGCCCTGAACCCCTTCGATGAGCCGGTCTCCGGCTTCGCCGACCGCGACCACCGCCGAGATGGCCATACACCTCTCCCCCGCCGACCCGTAGCCGGCACTGACCGCGGCATCGGCGGCGAGGTCGATGTCGGCGTCGGGAAGCACGATCATGTGGTTCTTGGCTCCGCCCAGAGCCTGCACCCGCTTGCCGTGGCGAGTGCCGGTCTCGTAGATGTGACGGGCGATCGGGGTCGAACCCACGAACGAGATCGCGGCCACGTCCGGGTGGGTGATGAGAGAGTCGACCGCCTCCTTGTCCCCGTGCACCACATTGAAGACCCCGTCGGGCAGTCCCGCCTCGGCCAGCATCTCCGCAGCCAGTTGAGACGTGGACGGATCCTTCTCCGAGGGCTTGAGGACGAAGGTGTTGCCACAGGCGATAGCAATCGGATACATCCACATAGGGACCATGGCAGGGAAGTTGAACGGGGTGATCCCCGCCACCACCCCGAGGGGTTGGCGGATGGTGTAGGTGTCGACCCCCGACGACACCTGCTCGGAGAAGTCCCCCTTCAAGAGATGGGCGATGTTACAGGCGAACTCGATCACCTCGAGACCGCGCTGCACCTCCCCAATGGCGTCATCGATGGTCTTGCCGTGCTCGGACGTGAGCACCTCGGCGATCTCACGGCGACGAGCCGCCACCATCTCCCGAAAGGCGAACATGATGTTCTGGCGCTGCGTCAGCGAGGAATACCGCCACGACTCGAACGCCTCACGCGCCGTCTCGACCGCGGCGTCGACGTCGTCCGACGAGGCGAAAGCCACCTCACCGGTCTGCTCACCGGTTGCCGGGTTGTACACCGGGCCGGACCGACCGGACGACCCCTGGGTGTACGAGCCTGCCACCCAGTGCTGAATCTGTTTCATGGCCCGAAACTTAGTGGAGGCAGCGAGGACCGGGGCATCCCGCGCCCAGACCGGGAGCGTGGTTCAGGCCCTGGAATTGTCGATACGGATCGGGACCCAGGGGTCGAGGGACTCCCAGTCGAGGGCCGCCGCCGCCTGCCAGGCGTGTTCCTCGCAGGTCAGGCCATCCGGAATGAGGAACGCCGCCGGTTGCGAGCACAGTCTGCAGACGAGCCGACGAGTCGAGGTTTCGAACGAGACCATCGCCTCGAAGACCTGCTTCTCGTCGAGATCGTCGATGCTCGGTCCCTCCAGGGGTGAAGGCTCGTCGGCACCAGAGTCGGGCCCCGGATGGGGTTGGATGGCCGACTCGACGAACCTGACACTGACATGGGCGCAGTTCTCGCACACTTCGCGTGCCAGTCCCGCAGTGATCGTGGTGATCGTGGATCTGTGCATGCAGATCCCAAAACTCCGCCTGTGCTTCAACCTGCCTCCCAACAGGATCGATCCTATCGAGACAAGATAGTCGCCGATAGCAGCAGCCACCAGACTTCTCCGATGTCGTGTTTTCGACCCGCTCATCGTTCGTGGGCGATGGGCACAGACAGTGAGTCGAGCGAATCATGTTCGAGAGCCGAGACACGGGCCACAATGAGCGACCAGACACAGATCGCCCGGGAGGCTTCCAGATGTTCACCAGGAATAAGAGATCCACGCGCGCTCGTTGCGAGCACCATGATGTCGTCACGGTGCTCAACGCAGGCATCGAGCGGACTGTCTGCGAGACATGCGGCAGGGTCAGCTTCGAAGCTCACGAGAGTCTCACCGGCGGTGCCGAGCGCAGTCAGTTCGAACGGGACATCGATCACCAGCCCGTCGGCTAATTCCGATGATCGGTGCCGGTGGCGCATGTCCCCATCGCAATGACCAGCATCTCAGTCACAGGCGGCGACATCACGACGATTCCCGTCGATGCCATCGTAAACGCGGCCAACAGACGCTTGGCCGGCGGCGGCGGTGTCGATGGAGCCATCCATCGTGCCGCAGGCCCGACGATCCTCGACGAGTGCCGTCGGTGGGTGGCCGCCCACGGCACGCTAGACACCGGCGACGCCATGGTTACCGGTGCCGGCGACCTCCCGGCGCGCATCATCGTCCACACGGTGGGGCCGATCTGGGCCGACCACGACGAAGGGGAGGCTCACCGACTGCTCGGCTCTTGCTATACGCGGAGTCTCGATCTCGCAGTGGAGAACGACTGCGAGAGTATTGCCTTCCCGAACATCTCCACCGGCGTGTACGGGTTCCCCAAGAGGCCGGCGGCCGAGATTGCAGTCGAGACCGTGCGCCGCTGGGTAGGTGACCGCTCGAAGCTGAACACGGTCGTCTTCGTCTGTTTCGACGAAGAGAACCTGACCCTCTACGAGGGCTTGCTCGGCTCCTGATCGTCGTCCTGGTCGGGCCGGCGGTTGCGCTCGATCCAGGAGCGGATCCACCACATCTCGTCGTCGACGGTTCCGGCCCCGGGTATGGGCTTGCCCTGCCCGGGCAGGTCGGCGAACTCACCGGACTCCATCGCTTCACGGATGACGCGATCGGCGTAGGTCTCGACGTCCGAGGGATTCATATGAACGCTTCTCTCCTGGGGGGAGAGACCGAAATCGGGTTGGCCGGTAGGCATGGAGGAAGGATCCTACCGGCCGTCCCCGAAAGGTTCAGGCCGCCGGCAGGGCCGCCCCGGCCCGCTTGGACACGGTGACGCGGTAACGGCCCACCGACACCGAGCGCTCCTTGGGC
>CAZYCX010000133.1:0-3986 GCA_964645875.1 uncultured Acidimicrobiaceae bacterium | reverse complement strand
GAGGAGCCGGAGGCCGCGGAGGAGCCGGGGGCTCCCGAGCCGGTCATCGAGACCCCGGAGCCGGCGGAGTCCCCTGCCGCCGCCAAAGCTCCCACGCGGGCCCCTGTCCCGGCCGAGGTCAGCGCGGCAGAGGCGGCACACCTGCCCGAGGTGGTCACCGTTCCCACCGCCGGGATCAGGGAGCGGACCAACTTCGACATCCCTCGCTGGCTGGTGGGACTGCTCCTGGTCGCCCCGCTCTTCGCCCTGTTCGCGCTGGGGGGCTCCGCCACGGGTGCGTGTGGCGAAGGCACCGAGTTGAGGGTCGACATCATCTCCGGCGAGATCGTCAACTGCGATGGCTCCGAGTTCACCGGCGGAGGAGTGGGCCCGGGCGCAACCGACTTCATCGCCCTGGGAGCAGATCTCTACGCGGGGGCGGTGACCGCGGCCTCGACCTGTGCAGGCTGTCATGGCGCCGACGGTCAGGGGGCGGGGAGCTTCCCGGCGATGACCGGTGTGCTCACCACCTTCGGAGCCTGTGAGGACCACGTCGAGTGGGTCCTCTTGGGATCGACTGGGTGGACATCCACTTATGGCGACACCTACGGGGACACCAACAAGCCGGTCAACCAAGGCATGCCGGGACACGGCGCCCTCACCGATGAGCAGCTGCGCGCCGTGGTCGCCTTCGAGCGGGTCCGCTTCGGTGGAGCCGACGCGGACGAGACCCTGGCCGACTGTGGTCTCGTGGACGCGGGCGACGGTGACGAAGGAGAGACCCCGGAAGACGGTGAGACGCCCGAGGACGGCGAGGAGGCGCCCGACGAGGGCGAGGAGGCCCCAGAGGACGCCGAGGCCTCAGCCGCGCACTCCGGCTAGACGGCCTACAGGTCGACCTCTCTCTGCAGGGCGTCTTTCAGCAGCTTGCGGTCGTCGATGACCCCTTCGGCGAGAACCCGGTCGTGGGTTCCGAGGACGACCGGGACCCTGAGCCCGTAGAGCTTGGTGAGCTCGTCGTCACCGTCGATATCGACCTCGTGGATGCTCACGTTCATGCTCTTGGCGACCTTCTCCAGGACCGGTCTCGCCTCGTCGCAGAGATGACAGCCTTCCCTGGTCAAGAATTTTACGGATAAACTTCTCAAGATCTCACTCTCCGTGGCCGATACGCGCGGTGCATGCAGGAAGGAGTGGTTCCTCCCCTCACATCTAGGGCACGTTCCCAAGATGTGAACGGATAGCCTCCCAGCCCGCCCCACGGTGGAGAACCCTCCTTCATGTAGTCGGGGCCCCCGTCACCATTCGGGGGCCTCGACATTTTTCTGGGATCCCCCTCTCTCACCGTTCTGTGCGGGTTTGTGGCGCGTGCCGCGTCACAAACCCGCACAGAATGGGGAAATGGGGTGGGGGAGGCATACGATCGGGTGGTGCGACCCGCCACCGCCGTCGTCATCCTCGCCTTGCTGGCCATCATCGCCATCGCCGGCGTCATCCAGCTGTGGCTGCTCTATTCGACGTGAGGGTCACCGCCACCCCCTCGGCGAGATTGAGCTCCTCGTCGGCCCGCCCCGCCCGAACCGCCAGGGCGAGCAGCCCCACCGAGTCGACGTGGATGAGGGTCTCGCCCTCCTCGACGTCTCCGTAGGAGGTGACCCACGGCATGGAGTGGAGGGTCGAGCCCACTTTCACAGTCACCGAGTCTCCGGGGCTGATGCCCAGTGCCACGACGTCGTCCGGGGCGATGTTCGTCTGGACATTGCCGAAGGTGTCCACCCACCAGGCCTCGCCTGACACCGTCGAGCCTTCCACCTCGGTGAGGGGCAGCAGCAACGGCATTATCTCCTCACCGGACACTTCCGGCCCCAGCTCGTCGATCTCCGCCTCACCAGAGGCCAACACGGCCGCGGCGGGGGCGAACACGTCGCGTCCGTGAAAGGTCTCGCCGGGAGAGGGAATCATCGCCTCCGGGTTCTCGATCGACACGATCTTGGTGGCGCCCCCGACCATGGCCACCGCCGGCGAGAGGAGGCCATTGTCCGGGCCGACGAACACCCCCCACCGCGTCTCGGCGGCGATCGCCTTGCGATCGGTGCCCACCCCCGGGTCGACCACCGCAACGCAGACACCTTCGGGCAGATACTGCACGGCACGGGTCAGGGCCAGGGCCGCCGCCTTCACGTTGCCGCGGGGGAAACCATGTCCGACGTCGATGACCCGGGAGGCTGGGGCGAGCTTGGCCAGCACGCCGTGTACCACGCCGACGAACTCGTCGTCGTGTCCGAAGTCGGAGAGAAAACTGATCGGTAGAGACATCGCTGGCGACGCTACCTGCCCGGCCGGTCGAAGGCCCAACCCGACGGAGTACCTATATTGCGCGCATGGCCGACCCAGCACACGACGCCCTCGCCCGTCAGGCGGCGGCTCCCGGCATCACCATGCTCATCGGTGGGCTGGACACCGGCAAGACCACGATGGCGATGGATGCGGTCTATCACGCTCTCGCCGCCGGGCATCGACCGGTCCTCGTCGACGCCGACATCGGCATCTCGACGGTGGGCCCTCCCGCCTGTGTCGGATTGAAGGTCTTCGAGTCGGAGTCCGACCTGGACAACGCCCACGAACCGGACGCTCTCCACTTCGTCGGGGCGATCACCTCCTCCCGACTCGTGCTCCAACAGGTGGTGGCGACTGCGGTCATGGTCGAACGGGCTCGCCACCTCGGTGACGTCATCGTGGTCGACACCACCGCCATAGCCTCAGGCGTATCCGGCGAGACCCTCAAATACCACAAGGCGGAGCTGTGCCGTCCCGATCTCGTCATCGCACTCCAACGCGGCGAGGAGATGGAGCCGGTGGTGGGGATGCTGCGCCGGTTCCTCGACGTCGAAGTGGTGACCGCTCCCACCGACCCCTCTCTCGTACCGCTCGGTCCCGACGATCGGGCCCGTCGCCGGACCGAGGCCTTCGCCAAGGCGTTGCGCCCTCCCCTGGAACGATGGAAGGTGCGCCCCACGGTGTTCGCCCCCACACTCCCCGTGGGTCTGAACCTGGGTCGTCTCGACCAGGTGCTGGTCGGGGTGCAAGACAGCATGGGAGGTTGTCTCGGGCTCGGGATCCTCCAGGTCGAAGATGAGACGCTCCGCGTCATGACAAACGTCGGTGAGGGGATGTCGGGCCTCCGCCTGGGGTCGATCCGGATCGATCCCGACACCTACGAGGGCACGGTCATCAACCTCCGGGAGTTGATGTTCGGCATCTGAAGGTCTCTCCGAGTATCGCGCCTCGGCCCACGACCACTAAAGAAACCACTCTCCGTGGTCGATATTCCCCTACATGCTGGGAAAGACCCGTTGGCTATACATCCTCCTGGTGGTCGCACTGGCCACCTTCGGTCTCGGTTCGTCGGCAGGCGCCGACTCCGGGTCCGAGCAGTCATTCCTCTCCAAGATCAACTCCAGCCGAAGCTCCGCGGGGCTTCCTCCGGTGAAGATGGACGGAGGGCTCCAGTCGCACGCCCGCAAGCACACCGCGGACATGATCGCCGCCGGCGAGATCTACCACTCCACCAGTGCCGAACTGCAGGCCGCTGCCGGAAGCGGATGGTCGAAGCTCGGTGAGAACGTGGGACGCGGCGGGAGCGTCTCCAGCCTCCACGACAAGTTCATGAGCTCTTCCGGTCACCGGGCCAACATCCTCGGCGACTACAACTACGTGGGCATCGGTGCCGACACCGCCTCCGGGGTGCTCTACGTCACCGTGGTGTTCATGAAGAAGGGGAGCACCGCCACGACCACCACCACGACCACCGCGGCACCGACGACCACAGCGGCACCGAAGAGCTCGCCGACCACCCAGTCTCCTACTCCCAAGACCACCCAGGCTCCGACCACCACCACCACGATCCCGCCGACCACCACCACCACGCTGATCGTCGGCCCCGACAAGCCGGTCACCCCCGGCGAGTCGTGCTACGCCGCCACCCGCTTCTGGTGGATGTGCCACGA
>CAZYCX010000132.1:0-4064 GCA_964645875.1 uncultured Acidimicrobiaceae bacterium | reverse complement strand
TACGACGAGGTGATGAACACCCAGCGCGAGAGCGTCTACGCGTGGAGGAAGACCATCCTCGAGGGCACCGCCTCCGAAGACCTGATCGACGACTGGATCGAAGACGCCGTCTCCGGTGTCGTGGAGATGCACTTCGAGGGAATCCCTCAGGGCGACTGGGACTGGGACGATCTCAAGCGCGACCTCGAGCAGTTCTACCCGACGAAGATCGACGTCTCCCAGTTCGAAGGCTCCTACGGCATCGACGAGGTGATCGACTTCGCGGTCGACGAGGCACTCACCCGTTACGAGGAGAGGGAATCGGAGTTGGGCAAGGAGGTGATGCCCCGCGTCGAGAAGTCGGTCATGCTCTCTGTCATCGACAACAAGTGGCGGGAGCACCTGTCCGAGATGGACTACCTCCGGGCGGGGATCGGCCTGAGGGCGATGGGTCAGCGAGATCCCCTCAGCGAGTACCGGCGTGAGGGGTACGAGATGTTCATGGACATGGTCGAGTCCATCAAGCGTGACTCGGTCCGTTACCTCTTCCACGTCGAGGTGGCCCAGCCCAAGACCCAACCCCAGCGAGTTCAGGCCAATCCGACCGGAGGCAAGGCTCCCAAGGGGCCCGTGACCTCGGACAAGGTGGGCCGAAACGACCCCTGTCCCTGCGGCAGCGGGAAGAAGTACAAGCGCTGCCACGGCGCCGCCGCCTGAACCGCGCCTTGACCCTGTCCGGACCATAAGCTGACTCCACGGTGGACATTCACGATCCCGTCTCGTTTGCATCCGAGCTGCGCAAGCGGCTCGCCGAGGCGCGGGTGTTCCTCGACCTCGAGGGCAAGGGGGCCGAGCTCGACGAACTGCGCGAGGAGGCCTCCTCACCCGACCTCTGGGACCACCCGGATAGGGCCCGTGTGGTCAGCCAGCGGCTCTCCCGCTACGAAGGGCTGTTCGACAGGGTCGACAGCCTGAGCCGGCAGATCGAAGACGCCGAGGTCCTCCTCGAGCTGGCAGCGGAGGCCGACGACGCCGCCTCGCGCCAGGAAGCACTCGGTCTGCTCCGGGAGGCGGCTTCCGGTCTCGACGACCTGGAGATGGAGTCGCTGTTCTTCGACGAATACGACGAGGCCGATGCCATCCTCAGTGTCCACGCCGGAGCCGGGGGAGTCGACGCCCAGGACTGGGCGGAGATGATGGCCCGGATGTATCAGCGCTTCCTCAGCGACGCCGGTTTCTCGGTGCGGGTGGAAGAGGTGACCGAGGGCGAGGAGGCGGGAGTCAAGTCGGTGACGATGACCGTCAAAGGCGACCACGCCTACGGGACTCTCGAGTCCGAGCGGGGCGTCCACCGCCTGGTGAGAATCAGCCCGTTCGACGCCAACGCCCGTCGTCACACCAGCTTCGCCGGAGTCGACGTCATCCCCGATCTCGGAGAGGACGCCGACGTCGAGATCAACGAAGAAGAGCTGCGTATCGACACCTACCGCTCCCAGGGTGCCGGGGGCCAGCACGTCAACACCACCGACTCGGCGGTCCGCATCACCCACCTCCCCTCCGGGATCGTGGTCCAGTGCCAGAACGAGCGCAGTCAGTTGCAGAACAAAGCCCGGGCCATGGCGATGCTGAAGGCACGTCTGGCGGAACGGGCACGTCTGGAGCGGGAAGAGCATCTCGCCGAGATCAGGGGGGAGAAGGGGGAGGCCGCCTGGGGACGACAGGTGCGCAGCTATGTCGTCCAGCCCTATCAGATGGTCAAAGACCTGCGCACCGACCATGAGGTGGGCAATGTCCAGGGTGTCCTCGACGGGGACCTGCGCGGGTTCGTCGAGGCTTACCTGCGGTGGCGCAGGTCCAAACACGAGGCGGGCATCGATTCCAGCTAAACGTCACACCGCCGTTACCGTCCGGCATTGCCCTGCTCGACGGCCACAGGCTGTCAGACTTCTCCCCGATCCCCATGCTCAGACTCGATAAGGTCACCAAGGTCTATGACGGCGGCACCGTGGCCGCCAACGACGTGTCGCTCGACATCCAGAAGGGCGAGTTCGTCTTCCTCGTTGGCGCATCGGGGTCCGGCAAGTCGACCCTCATCCGGCTCATGCTGCGCGAGGAGCCGGTCACCCGGGGCAAGATCTGGGTCGCGGGCAAGGACATCACCACCCTGCCCAAGTGGAAGATCCCCTTCCTGCGCCGGTCGGTGGGCACGGTTTTCCAGGACTACAAGCTGTTGCCCAACAAGACGGTGCGAGAGAACGTCGCCTTCGCCCTCGAGGTGCTGGGGCGGCCGCAATCGGTGATCGGCCCCCAGGTCGACCAGGTCCTCGAGCTGGTGGGTCTCGCCGACAAGGCCGAGCGCTATCCGAGACAACTCTCCGGTGGAGAGCAGCAACGTGTCTCCGTGGCGCGCTCTTTCGTGAACCGTCCCCCGATCATGCTGTGTGACGAGCCCACAGGGAACCTCGACCCCAAGACCTCGGTCGGGATCATGAAACTGCTCGACCGCATCAACAGGACCGGCACCACCATCGTCATGGCCACCCACGACCATGCCATCGTCGACGCCATGAAGCGACGGGTCGTCGCCCTCGAAGGCGGCAAACTCGTCCGTGACGACGAGAGCGGTGGATACGAGGGGGCGCGGGAGTGAGCCGGGTCTTGTTCCTCCTCAAGGAGGCGATGATCTCGCTGCGGCGAAACGTCCTCATCGTCGCCGGTGCCATCCTCGCCGTGTTCATATCGCTGACCCTCGCCCTGGGGGCGCTGGTGGTCAACGAGATCCTCCGCATCAACACCCTCGCCTGGCAGGAAGGGGTCCACGTCATCGCCTTCCTCAACGATGAAGGGCAGAGCGGTGTGCCGATCGGTGCCCACGACCAGCTCCTCACCGAGATCGAAGGGTGGGAGGAGACCAGGAGCGCCTTCTACTTCGACAAGACCATGGCCTGGGAGGAGTATCAGGAGCTGTTCGCCGGGCAGCAGGAGCTACTCGACATCGACCCGACGATCCTGCCCGCATCGATCCGGATCGAGCTCAACGACATCGAACTCCACTCGTCGGTTCGCTTCCGTCTCGAGCAGCGCACCGGCACCGTGCGCCAGGTGGCGACCGCGGCCGAGTCGATCGAACAGTTGCAGAGCCTCTCCAACGTGCTCAACGTCCTCGGGTTGGGCATGGCGATCGTCCTCGGTGTGGCTGCCGTGGTGCTCATCGCCAACACGATCCGCCTCGCCATCTACGCTCGCCGTGACGAGGTCTCGATCATGAAGCTGGTGGGGGCGTCCAACTGGTTCATACGGGTGCCCTTCCTGCTGGAAGGGATGATCGAAGGGCTGGTGGGGGCGTCTCTGGCCGTGTTCACGGTGTGGCTCGGGGCCAACAACCTGGCCCAGGCCGGGGAGACCTTCGCCCTCTTCCGGCTCGACGTCAGCCAGGAGTTCTTCTTCAGGTGGGGCCTGTTGTTCATGATCTTCGGCGCCGCCGCCGGTGTGATCGGCTCGATGCTGGGACTGAGCAAGTACCTGCGCGACGCCGAGGGCACCGGACCAGACATTCCCGCCGGGTTCTAACAGTGACCTCCCCAAAATCCGGGGTGAAGGTCGTCGCCACCAACCGGAAGGCCCGGAGGAACTACACCATCATCGACACCTACGAGGCCGGCCTCGTCCTCCTCGGCTCGGAGGTGAAGTCGCTTCGTGCGGGGAAGATGGAGTTGAAGGACTCCTACGGCGACATCCGCGGTGGGGAGGCCTTTCTCGTCGGTGCCCACATCGCCCCCTACGACTATGCCCACGAGGGGGGTCACGACCCGGAGCGGATGAGAAAGCTGCTGCTGCACCGACGCGAGATCGACCGCATCGGCGGTGGGCTGGCGGAAAAAGGGCTCACCCTGGTGCCGCTCCAGGTCTACTTCAAGGACGGCAACGCCAAAGTCGAGCTCGCCCTGGCCCGGGGGAAGACCACCGTGGACAAACGCCAGACCCTCCGCGACCGCGAGCACCAGCGCGAGATCGAACGCGCCACGCGTCGAACCCGTTCCTAATGCACCAGGGCCGGATATCCGGCCCTGGGGCACACAGAAGGC
>CAZYCX010000131.1:2548-4076 GCA_964645875.1 uncultured Acidimicrobiaceae bacterium | reverse complement strand
GCGCGACCGAAGGAATGGGACGGAGGAACTCGATCACCGCCCGAAGCGACCGGTACACCGGCTCGAACGACCCGATCACCATGCCCAAGGGGATCGCGAGCAGTGCGGCGATCCCCAGACCCACGGCCCAGCCCTGCAAGGTCCGACCGATCTCGAGCCAGAGCGCGGAGTCGGGGACCATGTCGACGAGGGTGGCGAGAACCCTGGTCACCGGAGGAAACCAGCGCTCGGGCAGCACCCCCAGCCTGGCGACGGCTTCGAGAAACCCGAGAACTGCCAGCACCCCGATCATGCCAACGACGAAGGAGCTGTGACGTCTCCAGGGGTGTCTTGTCTCCCCGTCGTCGACCCGGTCCGACCCCGGGTGTGGACCTCTTAATGAATCGTCGATGGGCGCAGGGTTGTTCTGCATCAGGACAGCGGACGCCTCGTGAGTCTATTCGACCCGGGTGGATCGTGTTCGGGGGGCGCCGACCGATGGCGGGGTCACAGACCGGAGGACAACCGCCCAGGAGCCTCGAGCACCGCCCCGAGCGGTGTCAAGGGCCACCAGGTCAGGACGGCAGGGTTGGAGTCAGCTGCTCGGCTCGACGTTGGCCCGCAACCACTTTCAGTGCGCGCCAGTCGAGAGAGCCCGACTCAATCAGACCCACGATCGTTCGATGATGCTCCGTCGAGGTCCCGCGCAGTTCCAGACCGCTCATGCAGCCACTGCCGGGGCCGCCTCGACAGCCAGATTCCGAAGCTCATCACCTATCTCGAGCGAGGCCGGTGTATACTCGCGGTGTATGCAGAGGACCAACATATTCCTAACAGACGAGCAGCAGAGGCGACTCGATCGCCGTGCCAAAGAGGACGGCGTTTCTAAGTCAGAGCTCATCCGGATGATTCTGGACGAAGCCCTGGACATCACCCGGGCCTCGGCATCGCCCGAGCAAGCCATCGAGGCCACATCCGGGATCTGGTCCGACCGCGATGATGCCGAACTCGATGACGTACTTCACTGGCGACAGGAAGCCCCGCTGCAACGCCTGAGCAAATGAAGCTCTTCGACACCGACGTGCTCATCGAGCACTTGAAGGGGAACCAAGCCGCCACGACGCTCCTGCTCGAGGCCTCGGCTACCGGACAGGCCGCATGTTCGGTTCTGACACGGTTCGAGCTGCTGGCAGGCATGCGGTCGAACGAGCGCTCCGAGATCCGAGGACTTCTCGCTTCGATGAACAACATCGAAGCCTCGGTCGATGTCGCGACGCGCGCGGGCGAGTGGGCGAGGACATACAGACGCAGCCATGAAAGCATCTCCCCTATCGACTACCTGATCGCCGCCACGGCCGAAGTCCACGGTGCCGACCTGTTGACACAGAACGTGAAGCACTTCCCTATGTTTCCCGAGCTCGAGCCAGCCGTAGACGTTTGAGGGGAATCAAGAATCGACGCTGGCCGCAGCTGAAGAAGGTGGCCCAGGAGCTGGGTACACCGTGGGCGAGGCAGTGGACCTGAAGTCCCGTCGACTGCAATGGGCGTT
>CAZYCX010000131.1:0-2448 GCA_964645875.1 uncultured Acidimicrobiaceae bacterium | reverse complement strand
CCAAGGCCGCCTCGACAGCCAGATCCGAAGCTGATCACCTATCTCGAGCGCGGGAAGGACGACAGAGACGAGTCGGAAGACGTTGAGGCCGAAGCCGGGAAGTCCTGATTCATTTCGAGGACGAGAAGGTGGTCTGGGTCCGTTCCTCGCCACTTCGGCGCAATCAACCCTCCGTCGAGTCGAAGTCGATCGCGGCCTGTAGAAGACTCCGGAGCCGGTCCTCGCCCTCCTCCCCCAGCGAGCCGAAGATCCGCTCCTCGAGACGGGTCACTTCCTCGTCGCAGGACTTGAGTATCGCCAGCCCCTCGTCGGTGAGCTCGGTGAGCTGGATCCGACCGTGATCGGGCGACACCCGCCGCGCGATGAGCCCCCGCTCTTCGAGCCCGTTCACCACTTGGTGCATCGCTTGCGCGGTGATGTAGGAGCGCCGCGCCAGCTGGGCGTTGGAGAGACCCGGCCGGTGCTCGAGCACGCTCAACAGCGTGTACTGGGGAACCGATAGTTCGAAAGGCTCGAGGACGTCGGCCAACTGGGAGCGAACCAACCGATCGAGCCGAGCGACCAGATAGCTGGTGCGTGGTCCCGTGGTGACACGCTGATGGGTCATGACGTCATGAAACCTAGATCGAATCCGCCGGGTTGCAGGACAACGTCCGGGATGAAACCAGCCGGCAATCTCATCTCTCCTCCAGGCCGAGTAGGGCGATGGCGTTGTCTCTGAGGATCATCCTCTCCACCGTCTCGTCGACCTCCAGGGTGCGAAAGTCTTCGATCCAGCGATCCGGGCTGATCAGCGGGTAGTCCGAGCCGAAGAGCATCTGCCGTTTGAGAGGGCCCTTCATGTACGAGACCAGCTGGGGTGGGAAGCGCTTCGGGGTCCATCCCGAGAGGTCGATGTGCACCTGGGGTTTGTGGAGCGCCACCGAGAGAGCTTCGTCCTGCCAGGGGAAGGACGGATGCGCCATGATGATCTTCATCTGGGGGAAGTCGACGGCGACGTCGTCGATCAACATCGGGTTGCCGTGTTTCAGCCGGATGCCGCCACCACCGGGGAGTCCTGCGCCGATGCCACTGTGTCCTGTGTGGAAGAGGGCGATCGACCCATGAGACTCGATCAGCTCGTAGAGCGGATAGGCGACGCGGTCGTTGGGGTCGAATTGCTGGATGTTGGGATGGAACTTAAAGCCCCTCACCTCACCGGCCTCGAGCAACTCCTCGGCCTCGCTGACTCCGTCGGCACCCCTGCGTGGATCGATGCTGGCGAACGGAATCAACACGTCATGGTGTCGCCGGGCCCCCTCGACCACGAAGCTGGTGGGGATTCTGGGCTGGCCCGTGGTGAGGGCGGAGTCGACCCCGAAGACGACCGCCTTCATCCGACGCTCCCGGTAATACTCGGCGACCTGGTCGATTGAGGGCAGTCGGACCTCCCCCTTGAAGTACCGGGAGGCCGCCTCCCTCAGCTCGGGAGAGAGATGGTCGTCACCGTCGGGGCCGACCTCGATGTGGACGTGGACATCGATCGCGGCCCATTCTTCGAGTGCTGATGCCAACATTCTCTCCTGTTGAACCCTGGGAGACGATATCAAGGTACCTGATATATTGCGATCCGTCGCCCACGTTGGAGGTCATCCGTGAGAGGTCTCATGCAGGACGTCCCGCTCTCCATCCCACTGATCCTGCAGCGGGCGATGTCGATCGGGGCCGACATGACCGTCACCTCAGTGGAGCCGGCCGGCATCGACGTCCGGACCTGGGCCGAGATCGGTGACCGCTCGTTACGTCTCGCTTCCGCACTGGACACCCTCGGGGTAGCTCCCGGAGCCACGGTGGCCAGCTTCGCCTGGAACGGCCACCGTCATCTGGAGCTCTACTACGGGGCGCCATGCTCGGGACGGGTGCTCCACACCATCAACGTCCGGCTGCACCCCGACACGGTGGAATATGTGGTGCGTCACGCCGGTGACCGGGCCATCTTCGTCGACGCCTCGCTGACCCCGGCCCTGGCGCCGTTACGCGACCGGCTTCCGGTGGAAACATTCGTGGTCATGGAGGACGGGGCCGACATCGACCCCGTCTTCGCCGACGACCCCCGCTACGAAGAGCTGATCGCGGCCCACGAACCCGCCGATCCGGCGAAGGTCGACGAGAACGACGCCGCTTCGATCTGTTACACCAGCGGCACCACCGGCAAGCCCAAGGCGGTGGTCTACTCGCATCGTTCCGTGGTCCTCCACGCCATGGGTGAGCTCATGGTCGACGGCCACGCCGTCCGCCGCGGCGACGTGGTACTGCCGCTGACCCCCATGTTCCATGTCAACTGCTGGGGACTCCCCTACACCGCCGGTCTCGCCCCCGCATCGCTGGTCTTCGCCGGCGCCGACACCAGCCCACCGGCGGCGGCTTCGCTCATCGAGAAGACCCGACCGACGGTGCTGGCCGGGATCC
>CAZYCX010000130.1:0-4081 GCA_964645875.1 uncultured Acidimicrobiaceae bacterium | reverse complement strand
GTCACCCATCTCGCCAACACCGCCGGTGCCGTCCTGTTCCCGGAGGCTCGTCGCAGCCTGTGCCGCATCGGCATCGGTACCTACGGCCTGCACCCCTGCCCGGAGACGGCTCGGCACATCGAATTGAGACCGGCAATGCGTCTGGTCACTCACATCGCCCACGTGCAGCGAGTCCGCGCCGGTGAGCGACCCAGCTACGGGCGGATCAAAGGCATCGAGGTCGACTCCAACGTCGTCACGTCTCCGGTCGGCTACGCCGACGGCGTCCCCCGCGCCCTCACACAGGACGGGTCGGCGCTGATCGGGGGAAGGCGCTATCCGCTCGCCGGCATGGTGACCATGGACCAGATCGTCATCGACGTGGGCGACGACGATCACACCGTCGGTGAGGAGGTGGTCCTGCTCGGGGCGCAAGGCGACGAGGAGATCACGGCCGACGAGTGGGCCGCGGACTTGGGGACCATCTCCTACGAGGTGGTCTGTTCGATAGGCCCCCGAGTACCGAGGAGATACCGATGAACGACACCATCACCGCCATCCCGGGCGTCCGGGTCGGCCACTGGAGCGACGACGAGGCGATGACCGGGTGCACCGTGGTGGTGCTGCCCGAACCGAATGTGGTCGCCGGCGAGGCCAGGGGAGCCGCTCCCGGCACCCGGGAGTACGCCCTCCTCCAACCCGGGATGAGAGTGGAACAGGCCCAGGCGTTCCTCCTTACCGGGGGAAGCGCTTTCGGCCTGGCGGCGGCCGAGGGGGTGGTTCGCGGTTTGGAGGAGGACGGTCGCGGTCACGAGACCCCGGTGGGGAGGGTGCCGATAGTGCCCGGTGCGGTGCTCTTCGACCTGTTCCCCGACTTCGGAGCCCGACCCGGGCCGGCAGAGGGAGAGGCCGCCTACCGGGCGGCGTCCTCGGATGCGGTGAGGTCGGGTCTCTTCGGCGCCGGCAAGGGCGCCACCGTCTCGAAGTGGCGCGGATTCGAGTACCGACGTCCCGGTGGTCTCGGAACGGCCGTGAAACCAGCCGGAGACGCCTCGGTCGGGGCCCTGGTCGTCGTCAACGCAGTGGGAGACGTCTTCTCCCTCGAAGGGGAGTCACTGACCGGCGGAACGGCGGAACCGGGTCCTCCCAACCTCACCCCGGAGGCGTTCGCCAACACCACCCTCGTCGTCCTCGCCACCGACGCTCGGCTCAGCCGACTCCAGCTCTTCCGGCTCGTGGTGCGAGCCCACGACGCCCTCGCCGCCTGCCTGCGCCCGGTGCACACCGACTTCGACGGAGACGTCGTTTTCGCGGCGTCGGTTGGTTCCACCGATGCCGAGGTGCATACCCTCGCCGAGGCTGCCTTTGGAGCTACGGGCAGAGCCATCGAGAATGCGGTCCGGGCGTCCTCCGACTGAGCCCCACGTTTGCCACAATGAGAGACCGTTGACCTCGCCTACACCCGCCTTCCTCGAACTGCGCGACCGGGCCATGATTTGCACGGCATGCCGTCTCGCCGAGACGCGCACCAACGTGGTGTTCGGAGTCGGCGATCCTGCGGCACGGATGATGTTGGTAGGGGAAGCCCCCGGTAAGAACGAAGACCTCCAGGGTGAGCCCTTCGTGGGGGCGGCCGGGCAACTCCTCGACGAGCTGCTCGGCGGCATCGGCATCGAGCGACGCGAGGTCTACATCGCCAACGTCCTCAAGTGCCGTCCCCCAGGCAACCGCGACCCCAAGCCGGACGAGATCGACTCCTGCAAGGGATACCTGCGCTCCCAGATCAGGATGATCCACCCCGAGGTGGTGGTGACGCTGGGAAACTTCGCCACCAAGCTGCTCCTCCCCACCGAGAAGGGCATAACCCGGATGCGGGGCCAGCGCTTCGGTTGGTGGCTGGGAGCGACCCTGATCCCGACCTTTCACCCGGCGGCAGCGCTGCGGGGACGACCACAGGTGAGAGAGCAGATGCAACATGACTTCGAGCTCGCCAGGGCGGTGCTCACCGAGAGAGAGTCGGTCGACGAGCCGGACGAAGCGGTCCAGCCGAGACTGGAACTGTGATGATCGAAGTCCTCTGTCCCACCAGCAGCGACACCGAGGCCCTGGGCAGCCGGCTCGCCTCCAGTCTCCGGCCCGGCGACGTGGTGGTCCTCGCCGGCGGGCTCGGTGCCGGCAAGACCCTCTTCACCAGGGGTCTGGCTACCGGTCTGGGAGTGGACGAGCCGGTGGTGAGCCCATCGTTCGTCCTGGTCCGGGAGTACCGCAGCGGGTTCATGCCCGTGATCCACGTCGACGTCTACCGGCTGGGGTCGATGAACGAGTTCGACGATCTCGACGTGCTGGAGATGTCCCAAGGAGGAGTCCTCGTCGTCGAATGGGGTGAGGCGGTCGAGTCGATCCTGCCCGCCGATCACCTCAAGGTCGAGTTCGACGTGCTGGAAGACGAGTCGCGGCGGCTCCGGTTCAAGGGGGAGGGGTCGTGGGCAGAGCGCGACCTGGGAGGGCTGTCGTGAAGCTGCTCGCCATCGAGACCGCGACTCCTGGCTCGTCGGTGGCGGTCGTCGACGATCGCCGCACTCTCGCCGCCGCGTCGCGAATCGACCGGGTGGGTCACGCCGGATTCCTGGTCCCGGCCATCGACTTCTGCTTCGATCAGGTGGGTTGGTCCCCCAACGACCTCGACGCCATCGCGGTCGACATCGGCCCCGGCCTCTACACCGGTATCCGCGTCGGCCTGGCCACGGCACAGGGTTTGGCGGCCGCCTTCGGCATCCCACTCGTCCCGGCGGTGTCGGTCGACGCCCTCGCCCTCGAAGCCCGGACCGGGCACCGGATGATCTGGGCGGTGGTCGATGCGCGGCGCGGGGAGTTCGCCGTCGCCCGCTACCGGCCGGTTCCCGGAGGCGTGGTGAGGGAGTCGGCAACCGAGCTCATGGAACCCGAAGAGCTCAAGGCGGCTCTCCTGTCGACGGCCGATGACAGCCTGCTCGTGGGAGACGCCCCAGAGTTGCCGGAAGGGTTCTTCCGAGGGATGCACCACGTCAAGGTCGGCAAGCCCCGTTATCCATATGCGGTGGCTCTCGCCGAGATCGGCGCCGGCAAGTATGAGCGCGACGATTACCCCTCCCCGGACGACATCCGACCGCTGTACATGAGAGAGCCGGACGTGACCATCAACTGGGAGAAGCTGCGACAGGAGGGTCCGTGGGGACAGCAGTCAGCGTGATCCGACCCATGGTCGCAGACGACCTGCGCATGGTGTCGGAGATGGAGCAGACCCTCCAGCCGCGTCCCTGGTCGGAGACCACTCTCAGAGAGGAGTTGGCCGCCGACAACCGGGTCTACCTCGCCGCCGAGTCCGGAGACCGGATCGTCGGATTCGGTGGGGTGATGGTCATCGGCGACGAAGCCCACATCACCAACCTGCTGGTCGACGAGCAGCACCGAGGGGAGGGGATCGGCACCCGGTTGGTGGTCTCGCTGATCGAGTCCGCCGTGGACAAGGGCGCCAGGCACCTGACCCTCGAGGTGAGAGCCAGGAACGAGAGGGCGCGCCGTCTCTACGCCCGGCTCGGGATGGCCCCGGCCGGGGTCCGTCCTCGCTACTACGGAGACGACGACGCCGTGATCATGTGGGCGCACGACATCGACCGCCCCGGATACCTGGAGAGTCTGCAGTGAATCCCATGATCCTCGCCTTCGAGACCAGCTGCGACGAGACCGCGGTGGCCGTGGTTCGGGGCAACCAGGCCCTCTCCAACGTGCTCTCCTCACAGGTAGACCTCCATGCCCGCTTTGGCGGTGTCGTGCCGGAGGTGGCGGCCCGGGCCCATGTCGAGGCGATCCGCTCCCTCACCCACAAGGCACTCACCGATGCTGGTGTCCATCCTTCCGACCTCGACGGCGTGGCGGCAACGGCCGGGCCGGGCTTGGTGGGGGCGCTGTTGGTGGGGCACTCCTTCGCCAAGGCAACTGCGTGGGCGCGCCAGCTCCCCTTCGTCGGCGTGGATCACATGGAGGGCCACCTCATGGCGCCCCGTCTCCAGTTCGAGGAGTTCACCCCTCCGGCGGTGGTGCTCCTCGCCTCCGGCGGGCACTC
>CAZYCX010000129.1:0-4093 GCA_964645875.1 uncultured Acidimicrobiaceae bacterium | reverse complement strand
GACCGGAGCGCAGATCAAAAGGTCACCGACAGCGCGGCATCTGCGGGCGCGCTGGCGGTGCTCGAAGGGACGGGGCAGGAAGGCTGTGTCGCTGCCCTCGAGTATGTGGCGATGAATGCCCAGGAGATCGGCTCGATCGATACCTCCGACTGCGCCACCGAGTTCTCCTCGACGTGTACTCCTGGTGAGAAAATGACCGTGTCGGCAGGCAGTCGCTTTCAGATCACGGTCACCTACCCCGTCGAACACGCCGACCCCTTGATGACATCGGCACAACTTGGAGCGCCTACTCAACCGTTGCACGCCGACGACGGGGAACCATGCGAGCGCGTCGGCGTGCAGATGAGTGCTACCCACACGAGTTCCTTTGCTCAGCTTCTCGGCTTCGCCGAGGGAACTACCACCGTTCACTCGGTGGCACGAAGCTTTCTGCCCCCGCCGGACGGTCCGCCGCTGAACCTCGCTGTACTGGACCGGACCGGCTGCGATGCGATTCACGTGACCGGAGCACCAGGTTCGGGAGTCTTCGTAGACGCCGTTGTGGATTCCGAAACACCACCCAACGTCTTCCCAGGCGGAATCGTGGCCGACTCTGATGCTTCGTCGCCATTGTGCTCCACTGCCGTGATCAACATGGAGGGATCTAACGTTTCGTTGCAGGCGGACGGACCTCCAGGTTGCCCAGACGAGCTTGACACGGGTCCCGGCGACGGGTGCGGCGTAATAGAGGTAGTGGCGGACAACCCAACACCTCCCTGCAGTCCTCCCGCCTGTACCGCTGGTGGAGGCAATCAACCGGATCCAGCACCTACGAAACGTCAGAATCCCATTACACGCGCCCAGATCGACTATGAATACAACTGCTGGGCTAACTATGAGAACCCCCCGGCGTCTGTCTTGTGGGCGTCCCCGGCATTGGTCGGGATCGATCAGCAGTACATAGAGGGTTGCACGGGAGCCATAGAGCCTCACATTTACAACTTGATTGATGAGGTTGGCCCCGCTCCCGGAACACCCTTTGGCTTTAGGACGTGGACAGGCGATCTAGGCCTCAGCTGCACAATCGAAACGGGTCACCCTGACATTGGCCCCATCAACGAAAACGTTCATGTCGATTGCCCCGACTTCATCCTCAAGCGACACGCCCAGATCATCGGGAATGTCGTCTTTGACGGACATGTCACGATAGAAGGCTCGTCTGGACACCTTGATATACGCAACAGCCTCCCCGCACCTGGTTGGGCTTTCTTCAGAGGGGGAACGCTAACGAAAAAGGGCCAAGGCCTACTCACCTTCAATTACACGGCGGTTTACATGGCGACGGGCTCAAGAGTTGTCATGGAAGCCGGAGACGGCAGGCTCACTTGGCAAGCTCCCGATAGCGGTAGGTTCGATGATCTGGCCCTTTGGTCCGATTCATCCTTGGTCCAGAGGTTCGCAGGGCAGAACCAGCTGACGATGGTTGGTGTCTTCTTCATGCCTTGGGCTACCGCTGAGTATCAGGGCACGAGCGGTCAGAATCAGACGGACGCCCAGTGGGTAGCACATCGACTCTTAGCAACGGGCGGATCGGCTCTGCTCATAACTCCCAAGTTCGAGTTTCCTTTCAAAATCGACGCCGTCCCGAGAACCACGATCATCAGGTGACTTCATCGCCATGATGAACGCAGACTACGTGAAGGCGAAGTTCAAGAACCACCGTCTGGTGTCACAAAGCGGCTAAACGGGCTGAAGCCGCTCCGCTGGAACCCTTGTAACCACGCCAGGTATCCGGCATCTTGGACGCATGGCCATCTCCGAGGCTGCCCGCCTCGACCTCTACACTGGTCTCCGTGACGTCATCGGACCTGAACGTGCGGAGACCCTGATGAGCGCCATCCCGCTCCACGACCTCGACGAGGTGGTGACGAAGGCCGACCTCCGCGCCGAACTCGCCAAGCTTCGCACCGAGGTGAGAACCGGATTGGCCAGCCTCGAAACGAAGCTCGATGCTCAGCAGGCGGCCCTGTACAGACACCTGAACCGATTGGTTGTCGCCGTTTTGGTTTCCATCGTCGGGGCCATGTTCGGAGTCGGCATCCTCACCTGAGCGGATCAAGCCTCCCTCGACTCGCTTGGTGTCCTATCTGAGGCTATCGACCCACATCCCGCCCATGGCTCCCGGCGATTACCTGGATGAGAGGTGGGCCTGGAGGCTGTCCTAGTTGAGCTAGGAGAGCACGTGTTGCACAACGTTGGATCGGTGGGTCGCCAAGGCACCGTTGGTAGGTCGAGTAGCACCCCCGTCACCCTTCTCTCGAATTCGTCCAATCGCACATCCGATCTCAAGATCCTGCTTGAAACGGCCGATACGACCCGTACGCTGTCGAGTGGCACGGGAAGGCTTTCACCATGGGGCAGCGTCGATGAACGTAGGCCAGGAGAGAGAACCCCATGCTGAGACGGGTGTCAGGGACTCGCAGTAAAGAGCGGTCGGAGTCAGCCCAGAACAAGTCGCCCCGCGATTCAGGCGCGGCCATGGTCGAGATGGCTTTCATCTTCAGCCTCCTCGTCATGCTGCTCGTCGGCGTGGTCACCTCGGCAATCGCTTTCGGGCAGAAGAACTCGATCGAGAACTCCGCCCGCGAGGCAAGCCGCTACGCCGCGACACTCCCTGGCGATATCGACGCCACCTGGTTCGAGACGGTTCGAGACGTGGCCCGAGCGGCGGCACAGGGCAACCTCGATCCGACTGTGGACGGTCAATACATCTGCGTCGCCCATACCGGCTCGGGACTAAGGCAGGAAGAGGTTGGTGGAGTGCCGGAACCCGTTGAGAGCGGCACGTGTTACAACGACGGGTTGTCGGATTTGAGGGTGCAGATCGTGACCCAACGCGATAGTCAGATCAGCGCAGCCTTCTTCTCGGTCGATATCATCCTCAACGCTCCGGCCACGGCCCGATACGAGCGCGAAGAATGAGAGAGCAATTCCGTTCCGACCGTGGCGCCTCCATCTTCATGTTGGCGATCAGCCTGTTCCTGCTCATTGGCGCTTCCGCAGTAGCTGTGGATATCGCGGCCATCTGGCTGGACAGGAGCACAGACCAGAAGGTGACCGACGCCGCCGCCGCAGTGGGCATCTTGGAGGCATACCAAACCAATAGCCAGGCGGCATGTGAAGCGGCCCTCACCTACGTCGCAGTCAACACCCCGGACCTCAACTCAGTCGACACCTCAGGTTGCGCCACCGAATTCAGCGGAATCTGCGATGACCTGACCCCGCGCGAGTTGGGCCCTATTCCCGCGGGCCGGTACGAGATCACCGTGACTTATCCCGTTGACCACACGGACGACCTGATGACATCGCGGATCATTGGCCGAACCCCACAGGCACTCGTCGAAGATGACGGCGACCCGTGCGAGCGGTTGGGGGTCAAGATGACCTCGACGCGAAACAGTCTCTTCGCTTCGGTACTTGGGTTCAATTCGGGGACCACCACCGTCCACACGGTGGCGATGCGAATCGTGGGCGACGACCGTCCCCCGCTCAACCTCATCGTTCTCGATCGCACCCGCTGCAACGCCATCAGCGCCAACGGTGGCGGGCAGATAGTCGCCACACCGGTGGTCGACTACGACGATTTCGGCACCCCGATCGGCCTGGTTCCGGGCTTGATCATTGCCGACTCCGACGGCACGGACTGCAGTGGAACCAACGGCGTGATCAATGTCAGCGGAGCCGGTTCGACTATTCGTGCGGATGGACCCCCATGTCCCGACGGTGGAGATTTCTACCCATACGAGGGCTTTACCGCCCAGGAGGGGTGCGGCAGGATCCAGGTGCTCGCCCCTAACAATCCGGGGCCTTGCAGCATCCCGGCATGTAGTGTCAGCGGAGGCGGCAACGCGCCCAACCCCGCCCCAACACCATTGGGAAGTCCGTATACCCGGCAGCCGGCCGACCACGTGTACAACTGCTACCCCGACTACACCAGCCCTCCCAATCCCGGCACGACTTGGGCTGCCGACCCCCTCACTACGGCCAATCAGCAGAACATCGAGCCGTGTAACGAAGGGACCGACCCCTACATCTACGATCTGATTGAGCTCGT
>CAZYCX010000128.1:0-4183 GCA_964645875.1 uncultured Acidimicrobiaceae bacterium | reverse complement strand
GATGGTGGCGATGAGCTCTTCGGCCTTCTCCTCGAGGGCGTCGGTGAGGCTCTCGACGAAATACGACCCGGCGAGAGGGTCGACGGTGTTGGCGACACCCGACTCGTGGGCGATCACCTGCTGGGTCCGCAGCGCCACCAGCGCCGACTCGTCGGTGGGAAGGCCCAACGCCTCGTCGTAGGCGTTGGTGTGAAGCGACTGGGTGCCCCCCAGCACCGCGGCGAGTGCCTGGAGGGTGGTCCTGACCACGTTGTTGAGCGGTTGCTGTGCGGTGAGCGTGGAGCCGGCGGTCTGGGTGTGGAACCGCATCGCCCACGACTTCGGATCGGTCGCCCCAACCTCCTCGCGCATGTGCCGGGCCCAGATCCGGCGTGCGCTGCGGAACTTGGCCACCTCCTCGAAGAAGTCGTTGTGGCCGTTCCAGAAGAACGAGAGCCGGGGGGCGAACCGGTCGACGTCGAGCCCGGCGTCGCGGGCCGCCTGGACGTAGGCGAGCCCGTTGGCGATGGTGAACGCCAGCTCCTGGGCGGCGGTGGCCCCTGCCTCGCGGATGTGATAGCCGCTGATGGAGATGGTGTTCCACTGGGGGATGTGCTCGTCGGCGTACTCGAACACGTCGGTGACGAGACGCATCGAGGGTGCCGGCGGATAGATGTAGGTTCCCCTGGCGACGTACTCCTTCAAGATGTCGTTCTGGATCGTCCCCCTGATCCGGTCGCCGCCGACCCCCTGCTCCTCGGCGACCAACTGGTAGAGCAGCAGCAACAGCGGTCCGGTGGCGTTGATGGTCATGCTGGTGGACACCTCGTCGAGGGGGATCCCGTCGAAGAGACGCCGCATGTCTTCGATGGAGTCGATGGCGACCCCGACCTTTCCCACCTCGCCGGCGGCGAGGGGATGGTCGGAGTCGAGACCCATCTGGGTGGGGAGGTCGAAGGCGACGCTCAACCCGGTCTGACCCGCCTCCAGCAGGTCCTTGAACCGCCGGTTGGTCTCCTGGGCGGTGCCGAACCCCGAGTATTGGCGCATGGTCCACAGCCGCCCTCGATACATGCTGGGGTACGGCCCGCGGGTGAACGGGTACTCGCCCGGCCCTCCGATTCGCTCCGGGTCGGCCGGGGTCTCGTAGAGGACATCGACCTCGATACCGCTCGAGGTGCGACGGGTTTCACTCATGACGGCTGTATCCTGACACTGTCCGGGATCGTAGGCGGGAACTACCCAGCCTTCCGGATCGTCTCAATACCCTTAGATGGCCAGGAAAGCCCTCATCCACCAGATCGAGGCGCGGGAACGGCGAGGCCGCTGGTTCGGCGCCTTGGCCACTCTCCTCTCGATTTCACTCCTCCTCTCCGGATGGGTGGGCTTGTTCGCGTTCCTGGGGGCCAATTCGGCCTACGGGACGTTCGAGGATGTCACCGCGGAGTGGATCCCCGAAACCCGGTCGATGGAGCTCAACCTGCCCGACCTGAGCCGGGTGAGCCGGGTCTACGCCGACTCGGGCGAGGTGCTCGCCGAGCTCCACAACGGCCGCAACTCCGAGCCGATCCCCTACAGCCAGGTGCCCGAGGTGATGGTCCACGCCATCCTGGCGGCGGAGGACTCCCAGTTCTTCGAGCACGACGGGGTCGACTTCTCGGCGATCGCGTCGGCGGCCCTCGACAACTTCATCTACGACCAGACCCGGGGCGGGTCGACCATCACCCAGCAGGTGGCGAAGAACGCCTTCGTCGGCAACGAGATCAGCATCAGACGCAAGGTGAACGAGGCATTCGTCGCCGCCGAGGTGGAGCGGCGCTTCTCCAAGGAGAGGATCGTCGAGTTCTACATGAACTCGGTCTACTTCGGCGCCGGGGCATACGGGGTTAAGACCGCCGCCGAGGAGTTCTTCAACAAGCCGCTGGGGGACATCCGCATCCACGAGGCGGCCACCCTCGCCGTCCTGGTCCGCAACCCGTCCCTCTACAACCCCCGCACTCGCCCCGAGATCACCCTCGACCGCCGCAACCTGGTGATCATGGAGATGGAGGACAACGGTTGGATCACCGAGGACGAAGCCGAACGAGCCATTGCCCAGCCCCTGGATGTGGTCGACACGCCTCCCCGTCGCGGTCTCGCCGACCACGTCGTCGCCGAGGTACGGCGCCAGATCCTCAACGATTCCGAGTTCGCCTTCCTCGGCGACAGCAACGAGGAGCGGATCCAGGCGGTGTTCGGCTGCCCCGCCGACGACGTCGTCTGTGAGGGGGGTGGGGGCCTGCAGATCTACACCACCATCGACCTGAGACTCCAGCAGGAGGCCAACCGGATCCTCAACCAGTGGCTGCCTCTGCCCCCTTATGAGGACAACCTCGCCGCGTGTGGCGAGGTCTTCCCCGACTTCGAGGAGAACCGGGCGTATTACGAGCGCTACGCCGAGACCCACTCCTGTCGTCCCACCGGTGCCATCGCCATGGTCGACAACCACACCGGTGCGGTGAAGGTGATGGCCTCGGGCATCGACTTCGAGTTCAGCCAGTTCGACCTGGCGATCCAGGGCCGGAGAAACCCGGGGTCGGCCTTCAAGGCGGTCGGTCTCGCCGCCGCCCTCGACCAGGGCTTCACCCTGGGTCACAGCTGGGCGGGGACCAGCCCGCTCGAGATCGAATGCGAGTTCATCTGCTCGCCCGCCGGGACGAACATCTGGACGGTCCACAACGCCAACCGCAGCTCGACCGGGGTGATCACCCTGGAGGAGGCCACCTACCGGTCGGTGAACACGGTCTACGCCCAGGTGTCCCGTGACACCGGGCCTGAGAACGTGGTGGCGATGGCGCGTCGGATGGGGATCACCCAGGCCGCTCTCGACCCGGTGCTGTCGCTCGTCCTCGGCGCCTCGGCGGTCTCGCCGCTCGAGATGGCCTCCGCCTACTCCAACTTCGCCACCAACGGGGTCCACGCCGACGACTACATCGTCGCTCGCATCGTCAACCACGAGGGCGAGGTGATCTACGAGAAGGAGCCCGAGATCACCCAGGTGGCCGACCCTGCCCTGTTCGCCGCGGCCCGACGCCCCCTGCTTCGAGTCCCCACCGAGGCCGGGACCGCGGCCCGGGCCAACATCGGACGTCCCCAAGGGGGCAAGACCGGGACCCACCAGAGCTATCTCGACGCCTGGTATGTGGGGTTCACCCCCGAATTCTCCACCGCGGTCTGGGTCGGCTATGAGGCCGAGCAGATCCCGCTCGAGAACCTCGTCATCAACGGCCAGAACTACTCCCGGGTGTTCGGCGGGTCGGTGCCCGCCCCGATCTGGGCCCAGTTCATGACCGTGGTCATGGAGGGGTTGCCCGAAGCCGCCTTCCCCGGCGATCCTCCCAACATCGAGGACTATCTCGAGCCGCCCGAGACCCAGGTGCCGAGTGTGGTCGGACTCACCGAACGTCAGGCGGTCAGAACCCTGCGCGTCGATGCCAAGCTCAACGTGAGCGTGCGGGCCATCGCTTCGACGGAGCCCGCCGGGATCGTGGTGAGACAGGGGATCCGAGCCGGAGCCACGGTGCCTCAGGGCACCACCGTGGCCATCTGGGTGTCCAACGGCGAGACCCCGACGGGGCCACTCCCCGACTTCAGGGGGATGACCTTCGAGGAGGCGGAGGCACTGGCGCAAGAGTTCTCCTTCAACACCAACGTCCTGCTCAGCCTGATCACCGAAGAGGTCCCGGTCCAGGACGAGAGTCAGATCGGTCGTGTCGTCGACACCAACCCTGGCCCCGGAACCGTCGTCTCGGAGTCTGCCCAGGTCGTCCTCCAGATTGGCGTGGAAGCACCGCCGCCACCTCCGGAGGAGGACGACGAGGACGAGGACGATTAGCCGCCGCTAAGGAAACCTTTCGCGCCCTCGTTGGTGAGGGTTGACGGTAGATAACGATACTTGTAGTTGTTCTCTGCATGAGAACCGGAGCACCTGCAAGTGGCCAGAATCGTCCTCCGATGAGAAGCGCCGTGGGGCATGTGGGTGCTCCGGTTCGACCCACCGCCCGGATCCGACCCACCGTCCCGGTGCAGCTCATCCCCTCGAACGACGGTGTCGAGGCGTCCGACCCCTATGTGCGCAGGTTCTGGGTGGCCGCGCTCGGGCCCGGTGCGGTCGCGGAGCTGCTCCGTCTGGTGAGTGCCGCCGGGAAGGGGGAGGAGGTGCGGC
>CAZYCX010000127.1:0-4219 GCA_964645875.1 uncultured Acidimicrobiaceae bacterium | reverse complement strand
CATTTTCTCTTGCCTGTATCAAGTAGCTTGATAATATCGCCACCACTCGAGGAGGAGCTGGCTACGAGATCGAATCTCGACGGGCTGCGCAGATCCGGTCGAGCCCGATCGGATCAGGAGGCGTCGTGCTCGAGTTGGTAGACGTCTCCAAGACCTTCGGCGGCCTGCGCGCGCTGGACAACCTCTCCTTCGAGGTCGCGGCCGGTGAGATCCTGGGGTTGATCGGTCCCAACGGGTCGGGGAAGTCGACCGCATTCAACGTCGTCACCGGGGTGCTGGCCAGCGACGGCGGCAGCGTCATCTTCGAAGGTGAGGACATCACCGGGATGGCCCCCCATCGCATCTCCCACCTCGGCATCGCCCGGACCTTCCAGGTGGTGAGACCTTTCCCTCACCTGACCGCACTCGAGAACGTGCTCGCCGGACGTCTCTTTGGCGGTCAGGGCTCGAGCCGCGGGGAGGAGGCGACGGCAGCCGCCGCGGCAGTGCTGGACCGGGTCGGTCTGGCGGACAAGGCCGGGGTCACCGCCGAATCGTTCACGATCGTCGAGAGGAAATGGCTCGAGGTGGCGCGGGCACTGGCCAGCAACCCGCGCCTCATGCTGCTCGACGAGTTCATGGCCGGGCTCACACCGAGAGAGATCCCCGATGCCGTCGACCTGGTCAAGGCCATCCGCGATTCGGGTGTGACCATCGTTGTCGTCGAGCACGTGATCAAGGCGATCACAGGCGCGTGCGACCGGGTCGTGGTGCTCGACGCCGGCAGAAAGCTCGCCGACGGCACGCCCGATCAGATAGTCAACGACCCCGCGGTCATCGAGGCATACCTGGGGGCGCGTCATGCTCACGGTTGACTCCCTGGAAGTCGCCTACGGCGACCTCCAGGTGGTGTGGGATGTCTCCTTCGAGGTTCCGGAGGACTCGATCGTGGCCATCCTCGGCCCCAACGGAGCAGGAAAGACAACGACGCTGCTCGCTCTCATGGGACTCCTACCGGTCAAGGCAGGCTCGGCCTCCTTCAAGGGCAGCGCCCTGATCGGATCGCCGACTCATGAGATGGTCGAACGGGGGCTGGTGATGATCCCAGAGGAGAGGGCAACCTTCTCCTCCCTGACCGTCAAGGAGAACCTCGAGCTCGGCGGCTATACCCCACGAGCTCGAGACGCGCGATCGGAGACCATCAAAGAGGTATACGACATCTTCCCCCGTCTCGCCGAGCGCAAGACACAGTCGGCCGGGACGTTGAGCGGCGGGGAGCGTCAGATGCTGGCCATAGGAAAGGCCCTGATGGCCCGTCCTGAGCTGCTCATCCTCGATGAGCCCTCCCTGGGCCTCGCCCCGCTGGTCGTCGAGAGGATCTTCGAGGTGATCGGTGAGATCCGGGACCGCGGAGTCTCGGTGTTGATGGTGGAACAGCACCTGGAGATGGCTCTCGAGTCGGCCGACTACGCATACATCCTCGAGATGGGCTCCATCGTCGCCGAAGGGACCGGCGCGGAGCTGGAGGCCGACACCAGGGTTCAGGAGGCGTATCTGAGCCTATGACGGAACTCATCCTGCAGAGCATCGTGTCGGGGGTCCTCGTAGGAGGCATGTACGGGTTGGTCGCCCTCGGCCTCGCGCTCGCGTTCGGAGTCCTCAAAGTCCTCAACGTCGCCCACGGCGAGCTGCTCATGCTCGGCGGCTACGCCTCCTTCTTTGCCTTCACGGTCTGGGGCCTCGACCCTTTCGTCTCGTTGCCGCTCGTCTTTGTCGTCATGTTCGGATTCGGCGTCGTCCTCTACTTCGCGCTGTTCAGACACGTGACCAAGACCGAGATCCACACCAGGATCAAGAACTCCCTGCTCATCTCGTTTGGGCTGGTCCTCGTGCTCCAGGCCCTCGCGGTTCGCTTCTTCACCGCCGACGAGAGGACGATATCGACGGCCTACTCCCTCGAGGCCTTCACGGTCGGGCCGGTGAGGATCCCACTGGTCAGGCTGGCGGGTCTCATCATCGCGGTGGTGGCGGCGCTCGCCCTCGAGTGGCTGCTCTCCCGCACCCGATTCGGCCGCGCTCTGCGGGCGACATCCGAAGACTGGACTCGAGCTGCGCTGACCGGTGTCAACGTGGGCAGGGTCTATCTCGTCGCCTTCGCCATCTCCGCCGCCCTGGCCGCGATCGCCGGCTCGCTGGTGAGCCTCGGTTATGCCATCAGCCCCAACATCGGTCTCGGCTGGACCCTGAAGGCGCTCATCGTCGTGGTCCTGGCCGGCCTGGGGAGTATGCGGGGAATCATCGCCGCCGGCATCTTCCTCGGGTTGGTCGAGAGCCTGGCGAGCGTGTGGCTGGGAGGGCAGTACCGGGAGGTGGTGGCGCTGGTGCTCTTCCTGGTCATCTTGAGCTTCCGGCCCCACGGCTTCTTCGGGAGGGCGTATGCCTAGGGCCACGATCCTGATCGCCACCGCCGTGATCCTGGCCCTGGTGGTCTTCGTCGGCCTGACTTCGGAGAGCCAGCACACCCTGACACTCACCATCCAAACGATGGTGCTGGCCGCTCTGGCCCTGAGTTGGAACATCCTCGGAGGCTTCGCCGGCCAGATCAGCCTGGGGCATGCGGCCTTCTTCGGTCTGGGGGCTCTGATCACCAGGGAGCTGTGGCTGGGCGGAACCGCGCTCGCGCTCGCCGTGGTCGCAGCGGTGTCCGTCACCGCGGTTACCGCCGGGGTCGTCGGCGTGCCCATGTTGCGGTTCCGCGACATCTACTTCGCCATCGGCACCCTTGCCCTGGGGGTGGCGGTCTTCATCACCGCCGGAAACCTGTGGCCCGGCATCTCGTCCCTTCCCGCCGAGGCACTGCGGAACTATGACTTCACCGGCCCCTTCTTCATGGCCCTCGGTGTGTTGGTGGCCACGATCGTCGTCACCGTCTGGCTCAAACACAGCAAGGTGGGGCTCGGGATGATGACCGTCCGCGAGGACGAGGAGGCGGCCCGGGCCACCGGGGTAAACGCCTTTGCCCACAAGATGATCGCTTTCGTCATCAGCGCGGCGCTGGCCGCCCTCGCCGGCAGCGCCTTCGCCTACTTCAGCGTCAGCTATTTCCCCAACTTCGCCTTCAGCGTCATATGGACCTTCGAGGCGATCCTGGTCGTGTTCATCGGGGGGATCGGCACCATCGTCGGACCGCTACTCGGGTCGATCTTCTTCATCGTCGGCCGCGACATGCTCCCCACCGGCATCGGCGAGTTCCAGGTCGTTCTCTTCGGACTGCTCTTCATCATCGTCGTCCTTCTCATGCCCGGCGGCCTCACCGAAGCCGCAGAGCGAGTGATGGCGAAGGTCACGAGACGAAACCGACCACAGGCAACCGAACCGACGGCAACGAAAGGAAAGGAACAGATATGACCAAACGGACACTGCTGATAGTGCTGGCCGTAATGGCCATGGTCCTGACGGCATGCGGCAACGGCGACGAAGGTGGGGACACCACCGCGCCTCCCCCGGAGGAGACGCCGACCACCGCCGAGACACCCGAGGAGACCACAACCACCGAAGCTGAGATGATGGACGCGCCGGACTCGATCAGGATCGGGGCCGTTGTTCCGCTGACCGGCCCATTCGCCGGTGGCGGCGCCCAAATCGAACGCGGCTACATCTATGCGGTGGACGCAATCAACGAAGCGGGCGGGGTCTTCGTCGAGGAATACGGACAGGCGATCCCACTCGAATTGGATGTTCGGGACGACGCCTCTGATCCGAACCAGACCACCAGCATCATGGATGACCTCGCAGGCAGCGACATCGTCGCCTATCTGGGCGGGTTCGCCACCCCCGTCCACGCCGCGGGCTCGGCAACGGCAGAGAGAAACGGCATTCCCTATCTCGGCGCAGCCACCTCCACCCAGGCTCTGCACGAACAGGGATACCAGTACTTCTTCTCGCCGTTCCCCAAGTCGCCCGACATGGCAGGGACGGTCTTCGAGATGCTCAATGGGCTGCTCGAAGAAGGTGAGCGGCCGCTCAACGTGGGCATCTTCCAAGAGGCCACCGACTGGGGTGAGGAGCTCGGACCGTTGTTCGTCCAGGAGGCTGAGGCCCACGGGTACGAGGTGGTCTACCACGAGACCTATGCGCCCGGGACCACCGACTTCACCGATCTGATCCTCGGGGCGAGAGCAGCGGAGGTCGAGGCGCTACTGAGCTTGCCGACACCACCCGACGGCTTCGCCATATATCA
>CAZYCX010000126.1:0-4309 GCA_964645875.1 uncultured Acidimicrobiaceae bacterium | reverse complement strand
CGCCCGATGTGGCATCAGGCGACTTGTACGGGAGCGAACAGACGCGTGACCGTGCGCCGATCCGTGAGGGTCCAGCCGTGTGGGGGGGTCATCCGGTCGGCATGGTCGGAGCAGAACAGATATCCGTACTTGTCGATCGGGTCGGCCAAGTCGTCCATCCAGACAGCGCCGTCCGAATAGTTGAAAGTCATTACCGCGGCGGCGGGGGCACCGCATCTCGTACAGCTAACTGTCATGGCCCCACGGTAGGGATCGCGAAAACCTCAATCAAGGATCCAAGCCGAACTCAGTCTCCGCAGCGCCCGGTCGGGTTGCCCGGGATAGATCCTGCCCCTGCCGCGGCCGTCCACGACCATCACCGCCGGGACCGCATCGACGCCGAGCTCCTCGAAGGTCTGAGACGCCTCCTCCCAGGCGAGCTCGCGGAACCGCCCCTCCCCCAACCCGGCTTCCAGTGTCTCCCGGGCCCGGATGCAGCTCGAGCAGGTGGTCGAGGTGAAGAGGTAGACGCCCGGCTCCAGACCGGTCGCGGCCACCCTCCTCACCGTCTGTCTCGCCCGGGAGCGTTGGATCAGGACCACGACGCCGGCCACCGCCAGCGCCCCGGCGACGAGACCGGCCCGGGCCCAGACCTCATCCATCCTGGAGGGGGATCCCGATGGCGGCGCTTCGGCTCGCACCGAACTCCGAGGTCCACAGCGCCACCACCGGGCCGCTGGCCTCGACGCGGTAGCCGTCGGCGGCGACGAGATCGGCGACCAGGACGCCCTCGGCGTCGACTTCGAGCTCACGCACCGGCCCTGACTCTCCCAGGGCTCGAATCGAGACAGTCACCGGCTCGATCCCGGTGTTGAGGACCACCACCGACCCCGAGCCCTCCGGCGGAGCGCCGGCGCCGGGCAGGAGCCACACCGTGGCGTCCACCGGGCTGGCCGTCGTCCACGCCAGACCATCAGGCGAATCGATCCGCAGCGCCGGGACCACAGGTCCGGTGGTGATCACCCTGACCCCGGCGGCCCCTTCGGTCACCGCGGCCAGTGGCACCACGACCCGTCCCCTGGGGGCGATGACCCCGGTGTCGTGGCCCTCGACATAGCCGTCGGGGCCGAAGAGGTCGACCTGGTACTCGATCTCGGAGTTTTCGGGCGTGGCGATCACCATCTGCTTGGTGGCAGCCCCCTCCGGCACCGGAAGCCACCAGTTCTCGCCGGGAGCTACCGCCCGCCATACAGCCACCTCCCCATCGCTCGTCAGACGGCCGTAGGCGAGAACCGATCCTCGTGTGGTCTCGATGTTCGCCGAGATGGTCTCCCGGCCCGGGATGATCTGGTTCATGTCCAACGTGATCGTGCTCAGTGGCGGCACCACCACCGAATTGAACCGGTCGTTCGACTCCAGGCCGGTGTCGGTGGTGACGGTTAGGTTCACGATCGCCTCTCCGGCGTAGGGGTTGATCAACTGGATCGCGAACAGCTCCCCGCCCGCGGTGGAGCCACCGGATATGAAGATCTGCCCGTCGGGGATGTCGGCACACGACTCGGCCGCCCGGGAGTTGGGCCCGGCGACGACGATTGCCGCGGCGGTGGTCTCCGATGGCATCTCGACCAGACCTCCTGCGTTGCCGACCGCCCCGGCGTCGGCGGCAGCGATGGTGACGGCTCCCAACCGGCCGGTCCTGAAGTCCAGAGCCCCGGTCTCGGACCCGGCGGCGAAGGTCGACAGACGACCCTCCCCGTTGACGGACGAGAGCACCGAGACGCTGGTGGAACGCTCCCCTGCCTGGAGGATGGGACAGATCGCGACCGGTGGCGCCTCCGTCGCCGGCACGGCTCCCGGATCGGCCGGATCGGGTGCGGGTAGCAATGTCGCCGCCACTGCAGCGACCAACATCACCACCACGCCCAGGTACTTCATGGTCGACGCCTCCCCCAGACGATCATGCCGATCGCCCCGACCAGGAGGGCCAGCGTCGCTCCGGGAGGGACGTAGTCGATCGACTGTGGCGAATACCAGGCCCGGCCCGGGCTCCCGTCGACCGACACGGACCAATCGGCGCGGGTGCCGTCGGGCTCCCATCCTTCGCCGTGATTGAAGGCGATGGAGACGTCGCCGTCGGTGCGGTCCCCGGAGAATCCGGTGCCCGATCGGGTCCAGGTCACTTCGTCGTTGCCGGCCAGCGGCGCCGCTTCCCCGTTCTCGTAGACCCGGGAATCTGGGTCGAGAGGAGTGGGGACCAGGTCGAGCTGAGCCCGGAGAGCTTCGTCGAGCACGAACGTGGGGCCTTCCAGCACCACCCAATCGATTGCGAACGGAGCGAGGGCCGCTCCCGGTCGGAGTTCGGCGCCGGAGCCGATCTCGGCGAGGACGGTCTCGAGACGCTCGTCGCCCTCCTGGCGCTCCGGCAGCCAGACCTCGTCCTGGGTGGTGCCCTTGCCGTCGAGGAGCCGATACCAGAACCCGGGCCCGGATCGAGCCTCACCGGGGATCGAGTCCCTATCGACCGAGGCATAGAGGATGCGGCCCGGACCCTGATCGTCGGCGAGGGTCACCGAGAATGCCAGCCTCTCGTTGAGATCGCCGTCCGGCAAGCCCAGTCTCCCGTTGCCAACCGTCCCCAGGGAGACGACCAGGATGGCGGCCGCGCCGACGGCGGCAACCAGCCGGACCGGGTCGCGGGAGAACGAGTCGAGTGCGGCGGCCACCACGAGTGCAGCACCTAGAGACCCCGTGATCAGGACCGCCTCCTGCAGACCCGGGCCGAGGGCGAGCCCGCGGGCCACGGTCAACATCGTCAATGCGATGACACCACCGGTGATGCCCACCGTGCGGATCCGCCCCTCGGCCAGGAGCAGAGGGACCGCGCCCACGAGGATCAAGATCGGCCACAGCTGATCCACCGGGGCGTAGACGGCTCGTGACCCGTCGAAGACCCACCGCGCATCGGCTGCCAGGAAAGCGGCTCCGGACAAACCCCCGACCACAGAGACCAGGCCGAGAAGGACCCCGCCCCGGTCACCGCCGAACAGACGCCACACCAGCACCACCAGCAACGGGACGAGAGCGAGCAGTGGAGAGAAGGACGCCACCACGAGGGCGGTCAGCAGCGCCCAGCCGACGTAGGTGAGCCGGCTCCGGCCGAACTCATGGGGATGGACGAAGGTGGCGCGCACCGCCCAGGGGAGAAACGCCGCCGCCGCCAACGCGAGCCACGACCCGCGACCCACCAGCACTGCCGTCCCCGGTCCCGCGATCACCACCAGGCCGGCCAGGTAGCGACCCGGGCCGCGCAATCCGATGCGGCCGCCGAGACGACCAACACCGATGATGCCCACCAACGCCGTGCCGATGGTCAGCAAGGCCCGGGCAGCGTCGGCGGCGCCGAACCAGATCAGCGAGAGCAGGCCGGTCAGCCCGACCGATGGGTGCACCGGGGCGGAGGAGCCGAGCCCGGCTTCGTTCCAGCCGGCGAACCACCGCTCGAGCGCCACCGTGGCGGGCTCGAACGGGAACGAGAAGCCGGAGTTTGCCATCCCGGTGAAGACGATCGCCCGAGCCGAGATGAGGGCGATGACCGCCGCCACGACCGCCCCCCAGATGCCCGGGGAGCCCCACAATCGACGCGACCTCCGTGCCAGCGCCTGGTCGTCGTCGAACATCGACAGGACCCGCCCACTCACCTCTTCCCCGATCGTCCGGAGGCGGATCGAGCCTTTCGCCTGGAAGCGGAAGAGCTCCTCGTCGCCTTCCGACCGGATCGACCGCAGCCGGCGCCGTTGCCTCAACGTCGAGTACAGGTGGATGAGATTCCAGATCCACGAGAGGAGGTGGCGGACCAGAGGCTGCCAGCGCAGGAGGAAGAGGCTGGCCACCGAGTCGAAGACCGACACCAGCAGGTCGTAGGGCACGACCCAGAGCAGCGTCAGGGGTCGGTATGCGATGAGCATGGCCCGGAGCCGCCCGGCCTGTTCCCGCCAGCCCTTGCCCCGCTGGCCACAGCGCGCCTGGTGATACACCTCGGACGACGGGACGCTGATCACCTTGCCGCCGGCCAGCCTGGTCCGCTGTGAGAAGTCGAGACCGGCTGCCACCGGCGGCAGCAGCGGGTCGAGGCCGCGCAGGCCCTGGGCGAGGTCACGGCGAACCAGCATCGATGCCGACTGCACGAAGGCGACCTCGCGGACCACGTCGTACTGCTGGAGGTCGATCTCGCCCTCGTCGAGCCCCGAGTAGGGCTCGCCGAACACGTCGGTGGCGCCACCCACCGACTCCAACTCGTCCATCGTCCCTGCCTTGAGCAGCTTGGAGCCGG
>CAZYCX010000125.1:0-4418 GCA_964645875.1 uncultured Acidimicrobiaceae bacterium | reverse complement strand
GGCCGCCGGACAATACGACGACTCCGGTCAGGTCTGTCTCGCCGGGACGAGGCTCCTCGTCGAGGAATCGGTCTCCGGTGAGTTTCTCGAGCTGTTCGGCGCCCATACCGACAAGCACGTCCTCGGGGACAGCCGCAACCCGTCCACGACGATCTCGCCGATGATCCACCCCGATCATCTCGCCAGGGTCGAGGGGTTCGTGGAGCGAGCCCGGGACAACGGAGATCGCATCGTGCGCGGCGGTGAGCGCTGGAAGGAAGACGGGCTCTGGTACGAGCCGACGCTGATCGAGCCCAAGGACAACTACTCGGAGGTGGTGCAGCGGGAGATCTTCGGGCCGGTGCTCACCTTCCAGACCTTCGCCGACGAGCAGGAGGCGATCGCCCTGGCCAACTCCACCGAGTACGGATTGTCGGGGATCGTCTACACCGGCTCGGAGGAGAGGGCACACCGGGTGGGATCGGCGATCCGGGCCGGCACCGTGTGGGTCAACACCTTCCTGGTGCGTGACCTGACCGCACCGTTCGGGGGGTGCCGGATCTCGGGAATCGGCCGTGAGGGCGGTGATTACGCCCTGGACTTCCACAGCGACCTCAAGACCCTCCAGATCGGCGAGGGCAGCGTCGGCTAGTCGGACGGCCGGAGCGTGGTGCCGCCCTTCCAGGAGACGCCGACGCGGTGGTAGTAGCCCCCGATGATCTCCTCCGGCTCGAGCAGTGACAGCTCGTCGGCGGGAGATTCGAAGACCTCGAGCTCGGCGGTGGCCGCCCATACGTCGGCGACCTCGCCGTCGTATCCGCGCATGGTGACCAATTCGTCCATCGAGGCCGACCCGTCCGACTCGATCGCCGGCCAGTAGCGGCTGTGGAGCATGGGATGGGCGTTGACGAAGCCGGGTGAGTCGACCGGCGAGGTCAGCTCGATACGGGCATGGGCGAGGCGACGACCGGACGCGCTCAGCGTGGCCCCGAACCCGCCTCCCTCCTCCAGCCTGGGCCCGGCCCGGCCCACCGTGACCGGTCGGGTCATCCAGATGTCACCGATCTTCTTGGGATAGCCCTGGTGATATCCCCTGACCAGGGCGAAGTCCTTGTCCACCCAGATGAAGGGGCAACGACTCCAGGTCTCTCCCTCCCACCGGCAGCGGATGACCGCGAAGCACTCCTTGTACTGGCTGCGCACCGGGTCGAGGATCTCGGCGAAGTCGTCTCCGCTGCTCTGCCAGTCGGCCCAGATCAGGGCGACGGCTCCGGGATCGTCCTCCATGAGACTCGCCCCCTCGGGTAGGAAGACGGCTACCCGGTCGGGGTCGGTGCGGTATTCGACGGTGATCATCTCCCCCGAGTAGTGCCAGGGGGGCGGGGGGATCAGCGAAGACTTGCCGCTGGGGGTCCGGGGGAAGAGGAACGCGCCCATCAGAGGAAAGGCAGGTACTCGGACATCTCCCAGTCGGTGGTCCACTTCTGGTAGCGGTCCCACTCTCCCCGCTTGACGGTGACGAAGCCGTCGACGAAGGCCGGCCCGAAGGCCTCGACCAGGTCGGTGTCGGCTTCGAGGGCGTCGAGAGCCTCTTTGAGCGAGGCAGGAGTGACCACGTCGGTGGACGCTCTCTCGATGCAGTCGAGAGTCTCCACCGGAGGCAACTGGTATCCCTTCTCGTAGCCGAGAAGGGCGGCGGCGAGAACGGCGGCGACGCCCTGATGCGGGGTCACCGACCCGTCTCCCACGCGGTGCTCCAACCGGGTGCCCTGCCCACGGGCGGGAGGGACCCGCACCGTCACGCCGCGGTGGTCGTACCCCCAGTTGGCCCAATATCCACAGAGTGAACCGGGCTGGAGCCGCTTGTAGGCGTTGACGGTCGGAGCGAGAAGAGCGGTCATGCCGACGTGGTGGTGGAGCATGCCGGCCACGACGGACCGGGCGGTGTCGCTGAGCCCGTCGGTGGCATCGTCGTTCCCCAGCACGTTGTTGCCGGCCTCGTTCTCGAAGGAGAGGTTGACGTGGAACCCGGACCCACCCCGATCGTTGATCGGCTTGCCCATGAACGTGAGCAGCATGCCCCTCCGGGCGGCCACCTCTTTGGCCATCACCTTGAAGAGGAAGGACTCGTCGGCGGCGGTGAGGGCGTCGTCATAGCGAAGGGTCAACTCGAACTGGCCGTTGTCGTACTCGCTGTTGACCGACTCGAGACGGAGACCGGCGGTGACCGCCGTGCTCATGATCTCGTCGATGGTCCCCGAAGGGTCGACTGCGCTGCCGGTGCCGTAGACGTAGGCGCCAGGAGTGCTGATGGGACGCCAGCCCCCCTCGCCGTCGGGCTCGAACAGATAGGCCTCCAGCTCGATGCCGACCATCGGGGTGAGGCCCTTGTCGACCCAGCGTCCGACGATCTCTTTGAGCACGTTGCGGGGGGCGAGCGGCACCGGGCGTCCGCCACGGGTGATGTCGGGCACCACCACTGCGGTCCCCTCCTGCCAACCGGTGCGGATGGCGCTCACGTCGTAGGTGGCGTCGCAGTCGGGGAGCCCGTCCCAGAAGTGACCTCCTTCGTGGGGGATCATCTCCCGGTCGAAGCCGAGAGTGAACAGGGAGATGCAATGAGCCGTGCCCGACTCTGCCTTCTCCGGAGTGAGGTACTTGCCCCTAGCCAAGCCGAGATGATCCGGCCAGAGGAGACGGAGACGTTGGAATTCGGATGCCATCGACCGGGATCGTAGATGGAGCGAGATCGACTACGCAGTGGCTCACCGGCGGTATTACCTTGGCGGGCGATGGACCACCCACTCGAGCCGAACGCCGAGACCCGGTCGGAGATAGCTGAAGCGGTCCTCGCCTACCTCGAAGACTGGTACGAACGCGCCGCAGAGATGGACGCCGCCGGGCCGCCGATGGATGCCGCGACCCTGGCCGGTTTCCGCGCTCCCCCGGGCGAGGAAGGGCGCCCACTCGAGGACCTCATCGACGTCATCGACCGTGCCGGGGAAGGCGGCGTCTACCACCCCTCCGGCGGGCACCTGTCCTACATCCCCAACTCCGGTCAGTTCACCGCGGCGGCGGCCGAGTTCCTCGCCGCCGGACTCAATCGGTACACCGGTGTCGCCGGGGCTGCGCCCGGCTTCTCGGCGATCGAGCACGGGGTGGTCGACTGGATGTGCTCGATCTTCGACCTGGGCCCCGATTCGTCGGGGCTCTTGCTCTCCGGAGGGTCGATGGCCAACTTCACCGGCATCGTCACCGCCCGCAACGCCAAGCTGGGCGATGACTTCGGCAAGGGCGTCATCTACGTGACACCTCACACCCACCACTCGGCGGCCAAGGCGGCCCGTCTCGCCGGCTTCCGCAACGACCAGGTGGTGGCGATAGAGGTGGACGACGACCTGCGCATGTCGGTCGAGGCACTCGAGCTTCGGATCCAAGAGGACCGATCACAGGGGCTCGACCCCTTCCTGGTGATCGGCTCGGCGGGCACCACCGACACCGGCACGGTAGACCCTCTGACGGCGTTGGCCGGCCTGGCCTCCAACCACGACATGTGGCTGCACGTCGACGCCGCCTACGGAGGGTTCTTCTATCTCACCGAGCGCGGCCGGACGACGTTGGAGGGCATCGAAAGGGCCGACTCCATCGCCCTCGACCCTCACAAGGGGCTGTCGGTCCCGTTCGGCGTGGGCGCCCTGGTGGTCCGGGACGAAGAGGCGTTGGTCGACGCCCACCTCGGGCGGGGCGCCTATCTGCTCGACGAGGACTCCTACAACGGGGTCAGGGACATCGCCTCCCTGGGCCCGGAGTTGAGCCGCCCGTTCCGTGGCCTCCAGGTGTGGCTGCCGCTGCACCTCCACGGTGTCGCCGCCTTCCGGGACGCCCTGGACACCAGTCTCGACCTGGCGGAGCATGCTTACGAGCGGCTGAGCGGGATCGAGGGCATCGAGACGCCATGGAGACCCGACCTCTCCATCGTCGCCTTCCGCTTCAGCGACGACGGCGCGGGTCGCGCCGCTCGCGAGGCTGTCAACGCCGACCGCAAGGTCCACCTCAGCCCCACCACCGTCGACGAAAGGTTCGTGCTCCGCTTTGCCGTGCTCAACCGAAGGACCACGACCGACCACATCGACCACGCCATCGACATCATCGAGAAGACCCTGATCGGCTAGTGGTCGGGCCTGACCCGGAGTTCGTCGAGCGGTCCCGGAAGCTGGAGCCGGCGTATCTGCGATCCGACGATCCCATCGTCCAGTCCGGGTTCTCGGGAGGACGAGATCGATGGGTGGCAGAGCGGTCTCCTCTCGTGGAAGCGATCGATCGCGACGGCGACTTTCTCGATGTGGGCTGTGCCAACGGCCTGTTGGCCGCCGACGTCGTCGATTGGGCGAGCGAGCGGGGCCACGCCATCACGCCTCATGGGGTCGATCTGGGCGCCG
>CAZYCX010000124.1:0-4506 GCA_964645875.1 uncultured Acidimicrobiaceae bacterium | reverse complement strand
CCGTCCCGACTGCCTTCCACCAGAGAGGTGAGCACGTCATGGCCGGGCCACACCATCTTGTCGGAGAGAAGACAGAAGAAGGGCCGATCGGCGACCATCTCTGCTGCCTCGTAGACCGCGTGACCCAGACCGAGCGCCTCCTCCTGGACGACGGGCCTGACCCTGATGTCCTCCAGCCCGGGGAGAGGGCCGTCGAGGGTGAAGTGCTGGGCGATGAGGTGGCCGGCGTCGAGATCTACCACCACGATGGCCTCCTTGGCTCCGGCCCGCGCCGCCTCCTCGACCGCATACTGGATCGCGGGACGATCGACGACCGTTATCAACGCCTTGGGCACCACCCTGGTGGCGGGTCTCATCCTGGTCCCACGCCCGGCGGCTGGTATCACTGCTACCTCGATGCTCACGCTTGCACTTTCTGTTCGCTTCCTGTGAAGACTCGACGGATGTTGGCCCGGTGCCGCCACACCACCAAGCCGACGATGGCCAGCAGCCAGACCAGGCTCATCCCGGTCACACCCTGCCACATCGCCAGTGGAATCGACGCCGCGACTACGGCCAGCGACGAGATCGATGCGGTCTTGGTCAGCTTGACCAGCACGAGCCAGGAGGCCACCACGATCAGGCCGACCCACGGGACCGTGTAGACCAAGACCCCGAGCCCGGTCGCCACTCCCTTACCCCCGCGGAAACGATGGAACACCGGATAGCAATGGCCGACGACGGCGGCGAACCCGGCCAGGAAGGCCCATTCGCTCTGGAAGTCGACCGTCCCTGCGGCGATCATCCCCATCGCCGCCCCGATGACTCCCTTCAGGGTGTCTCCGACGAGCACCATTGCCGCCGGGACCCGGCCAATAGAGCGGAGCACGTTGGAGGCCCCCGGGTTGCCACTGCCCACCTCGCGGATGTCGACCCCGTGCATGCGAGCGACGATGACCGCGAAGTCGATGCTCCCCACGACGTAGGCAGACAGCAGCGCCAGGGCGATCGTGAGTGTCATCGTTGCGATCATATTGAGGAATGGAACAGGTCGGGGGCCGGTTCTACAATCCCGGAGGTCCACCACTGCCTGAGCGGTCAGTCGAAACCTGATGCCAACCTACGAATACGCCTGCAAGAACTGCGGTGAGACCATCGAGGTCTTCCAGTCCTTCTCCGACAAGCCACTGAAGAAGCACAAGGAGTGCGGTGGCGAGCTGAAGAAGGTCTTCCACGCCCGCGGCATCGTGTTCAAGGGAGGCGGCTTCTACGCCACCGACAGCAAGCCCGCGGATTCATCGAAGACCTCTTCCGGCGGTGACGGCTCGACGAAGAAGTCGACCGAGAAGGCGGGAGCCGCGTCCTCGTCGGCGTCCACGTCGTCTGGCGACGACTGACCACGAGACCCTTCTAAACGGACGCCCCCACCCGTACGTTCGGGTACATGCTGTGGTTCGAGCCCTTTCCCGTGGGGCGATGGGCGCTGGTCCTCGTGGTGGCCGCAGTCGCCGGGTACGTCGAGTTTCGACCCGACCCGACCACGGAGGTCCCTTTCGCCACGGTCGCCATCGCTCCCGGCGACGCGATCGACGACACCAACACGGAACTACGCCGTGTCCCTGCCGACCTCATCGAGGCGGCCCGTCGAGGTGATGTCGCCACCATGCGAATCCCCGCAGGGTGGCCGGTGATGTCGTCAGCGGCAGGTGAGGAGGGTCGCACCGTCCCCGCGGGATGGTGGGTGGTCGGTGTCGCTCTGCCGGAAGGCGCCGACGTGGGGGACGAGGTGAAGCTGGTGCTGCTCGACTCCGGCGTCGAAGTCGCCGGGGTGGTCGCCAGCTCTGGATCTGACGACCCGTTCGCCGCTGCCGACGGTGGGGTTGCCGTCCCTCCGGCCAGCTCGGCGGAGGTTGCGGTCGCCGCCGCCAACGGGAGGCTGGCGGTCCTGGTTTCGAGTGGATGACCATTACCGTGCCGACGTGCTCGCCGCCATCATCTGGGGTCTCGTCCAGGGACTGACGGAGTTCCTGCCCATCTCCTCGTCCGGCCATCTCGTGGTGGTCCCCGAGTTTCTCGCTGCCGTAGGGATGGAGGTGTCCGCTCCCACTCTCGCCGTCACGGCGGTCTTGCACCTGGGCACCCTGGTAGCGGTGCTGATCTACTTCCGTCGCGACGTGGCATCAGTTCTCCGCATGCGTCACGATCCGAACGGGCGCAAGATCGCGCTGCTGGTGGCGGTGGGGACCGTGCCCGCGGTTGTCGGTCTCCCCCTCGAGGGCCGGATCGAGTCGATCCAGGAGAACGTGACCTACGTCGGCATCGCCCTGGTGGCCACCGGCCTGATCCTCCTCGTCGGCCAGCGTCTCGGTCGTGGTGTGCGTGTCCTGCTCGACGGGCGTGTTCCCGATGCCGTCGTGGTCGGAATAGCCCAGGCCTTCGCCCTGATCCCGGGGATCTCCAGGTCGGGGATCACGATCAGCGCCGGTAACGGCCGGGGCTTCCTGCCGACCGAAGCGGCACGATTCTCCTTTCTCCTCGGCATCCCTGCCATCGCCGGAGCCGGTCTCATCTCCCTGCCCGACGTGTTCGCGGACGGGGGGCTTGGGTTGGAGCTGCTGGTCGGCCTCGGGGTGGCCACCGTGTCGGGGTATCTGGCCATAGCCCTGTTGCTGGCCGCGCTGCGGCGCGTCGGGCTGGCACCTTTCGCCATCTACTGTTTCGCAGTCGGCGGGCTCACCATCGCCTTTCTCTGATCGTTGGCACGCCGCTACGTTTCGCGTCATGACGGAACGGAACGTCCTCAGTGAGGAGCTGGAGGTCTGTTCGGTCGACCCGGTGACGGGTTGGTTTCGAGACGGCACCTGTGCCACCGCCCCCGACGACGTCGGGAGCCACACGGTTTGCGCCGTGGTGACACGGGAGTTCCTCGACCACCAGCGCTCGATAGGCAACGACCTGACCACTCCGGCACCGATGTTCCAGTTCCCCGGTCTCGAGCCCGGCGACCGCTGGTGTGTGACCGCCCGCAACTGGCTCCGGGCACATCAGGACGGGGCAGCGGCCCCGGTTGTGCTCGCCGCCACCCATGAGCGCGCCCTCGACATCATCCCCCTCGACATACTCCGCGAATACGCGGTCGACATCCCGGACGACCCGGGAGCCCTGGAATAGGCGCTACTGGTTGTAGTTGGAGGACATCCGCATCGTCTCGGCGATGTGGACGTTGACGAGGGCTGGCAGACCTGAATCCCGCGCCCGCTCCAGGGCGGGGCGGATCTCGTTGGGGTCGTCGACGAACTCTCCGTAGCCCCCGAGTCCTCTCACCATCTCGTGATAGGGACGCACCCCCAAGTCGGTGGCGACGAGTCGATCCGGGAAGGCCATGCGATGGAAGGTCTTGATGTTGGACCAGACGCCGTCGTTGCCGACCACCCCGATGATGGGGAGCCCTATCCGCGCCATCGTGTCGTATTCCATGGCGTTGAAACCGAACCCACCGTCACCGAACACGATGCCGACGGTCTTGTCGGGGAAGACGGTTTTGGCGGCGATGGCGTACGGGGCACCGGTGCCCAGCGTCCCGAACGGGCCCGGGTCGAGCACGTGACCGGGAGTCGACGTCTGCAGCCACCGGGCCGTGGTGGAGACGATGTCACCGCCGTCGACGGAGACGATCGAGTCGGGGCCGAAGAACTCGGCCACCTCCCTGGCGAAACGCTGGGGCATCACGGGAGAGGAGTCGTCCGCGGACTCTTTCATCGCTTCCTCGGCCTTGGAGGCCTCGGCGTCCATGATCTCCTTCGTCCACACTGGGGTGTCGACCCGGCGGAGGTCGTCCCCCCTCTCGGCGATCTGGGCGACCACCGTCATCGGGTCGGCCACCACCCCCACGTGGGCGGGTCGATTCCAACCGACTTTCGCCGCGTCGGCGTCGATCTGGATGACCGTGGCATCGGATGAGATCTTCTCTCCGTAGGAGGTGCGGAAGTCCCAGTCGACACCGAGGGCCAGCACCACGTCCGCCTCGGCCATCGCCCGAGATCGCTGGTGATTTCCGAGAAGAGGGTGACCGTATGGGAGGGCACCCCGAGCCCTGCTGTTGACGTAGGTCGGAGCCTGCAGGATCTCGGCGAGATCGGCGAGACGGTTCTCGACTCCGGCACGGGCGCCGGCACCGGCGAACACCAGGACCCGCTCGGCACCGTGGAATCTGGAGACGATCTCGTCGAGGGTCGCCTCATCGGCGCCGAAGCCGGACGTCTGGCGGTAGGAGGTTGGGAATCGCACCGCGGTCTCCTCGACCATGTCGAACTGGACGTCCATGGGAACGTCCAGGAACACCGGCCCGCCGCGCCCCTCGAAGGCATGTCGGGCGGCAGTGGCCACATAGTCGGCGAGACGGTCCACCTGCCAGGCGGTGCCGGCCCATTTGGTGATGGAGTGGAACAGCCGGGTGTGGTCCATCTCCTGGAGCCCGCCTCGCAGCTCCTGGCGGATGAGGTGTCGGCCACCGATGACCAGCATCGG
>CAZYCX010000123.1:0-4527 GCA_964645875.1 uncultured Acidimicrobiaceae bacterium | reverse complement strand
CGCGAAAACGATCGGAGCTAGTTGAGCTTCTGATGGACCAGGTCGACCGCCTGGCCGACGGTCACGATCGACTCGGCCTCCTCGTCCGGGATCTTGACGTCGAACTCGTCCTCGAGCGCCATCAACAGCTCGACCACACCGAGGCTGTCCACGTCGAGGTCCTCCTCGAAGTGGGCATCGTCGTTGATCTTCGACTCTTCGAGACCCAACTCCGACACCAGCACCCCGGTGAGACGCTCGGAGACTTCACTCCTGTCCATTTCTTCTCTCCTTCTCGTTTGCTTGCGAGAACTTACAGTGCCAGGCCGCCGTCGACGGCGATCACCTGTCCGGTTATGTAAGAAGCGGCGTCAGAGGCGAGAAAGCCAACCACCCCGGCCACCTCCTCGGGACGCCCGAATCTGCCCAGGCTGGTCGACTCCCTGGCTCCTTTCCTGACCTCGCCTACGAGACCCTCGGTCAGGTCGGTCTCGATGAATCCGGGGGCGACCACGTTGACCGTTATCCCTCTCGAGCCCACCTCTCTGGACACCGATTTGCTGAATCCGATCATCCCCGCCTTCGAGGCGGCATAGTTGGACTGGCCCGCGTTGCCGACCATGCCGGCCACGGAGGCGATCGATATCACCCGGCCCCACTTGGCCCGCAGCATCCCGCGCAACGCGATCTTGGTGCACAGATAGACCGAGCGGAGGTTGGTCTGGATCACCTGATCGAAGTCGTCGGGGCTCATCCGCAACAAGAGCCCGTCACGGGTGATTCCGGCATTGTTGACCAGGACCAACGGGGGGCCGTAGATCTCCTCGACCGCGGCGAACAGGTCGACAACTGCCGACTCGTCGCCGACATCGCCCTGTATCGCCACCGCCTCGCCGCCACTCTCCTCGATCTCGGAGACGACCTCGTCGGCGGCCTGTCGGTTGCTCGTGTAGTTGATCACCACCCGATGTCCGTCGGTGGCGAGGCTTCGCGCCATGGCGCGGCCGATCCCCCTCGAGGCCCCGGTGACGAGTGCGACCCTCTTCTCCCCGGCTTCGGTCACGACAACTTCTCCGGCAAGCCGAAGAAGTCGAAGTTGGGCTGAAGCAGCTCCATGGTGTCTCGGTCGGGAGGCGGCAGGGCGGCGTCGGACTCTTCGATGGGGTGGATTCTCGAGCCCCAGCGATAGACCGCCGACCCCCAACTCAACCCGCCGCCGAATGCAGCGAAGACGACTGTGTCGCCGGGTTGGATCCTGCCCTCCTCGAGAGCCTCGGTCAGGGCCACCGGGATGGTCGCCGCCGAGGTGTTGCCGTAGGAGTGGATGTTGACATAGACCTTCGACTCGTCGAGCCCGAGCCGCCGAGCCGTGGCGTCGATGATCCTCACGTTGGCCTGATGCGGGATGAGGAGGTCGACGTCTTCGAGACGAACGCCGGCCCGTTCCAGCGAGGTGACCGACGACTCGCTCATCTTGGTGACGGCCCGCCGGAAGACCTCCTGGCCTTCCATGGAGACTCCGCTGGTGGCCGGGTCGGGATGGCCGCGGTCACCCATGGTCCCGTCCACCGGGACTTCGAGGATGTGATAGACCGAGCCGTCGAGCCCGAGGTCCGAGGCGAGCAGGCCGTGTGGCCCATCGGTCGGCTCGAGCACCACCGCCCCGGCCCCGTCGCCAAAGAGGACACAGGTGGTCCGGTCGGTGAAGTCGGTGACGTAGTGGAGTTTCTCGGCACCGATGAGCAGCACTGTCCGGTTGGAGCCGGCGCGGATCATGTTCGACCCTACGACCAGCCCGTACACGAATCCCGAACAGGCGGCGTTGAGATCCATGGCGGCGCAGTTGAGGGCTCCGATCTTGTTCTGGACCAGGGAGGCAGTGGAGGGGATGAGAGAGTCGGGGGTGCAGGTGGCGACGAGGAGGAGGTCGACGTCCTCCGGCTTCTTGCCGGCGGCGGCGAGAGCGCGCAACCCGGCGATGGCCGCCATGTCCGAGGTCTCGACATGGCTGATGCGGCGCTCCTTGATCCCCGTCCTGGTGGTGATCCACTCGTCCGACGTGTCGACGAGCTGCTCCAGGTCGTGGTTGGAGAGCACGTTGGGGGGCATGCACTTGCCCCAGCCTGTTATCTCTGAAGTCGTCATCGGTCTCTCCTGCGTCAGGTAACTGTAACGAGGGAGTCGGCAACGGCCGGTATGTCGGCCACTTCCGATATCACGTGCACCTCGATGCCCTCGACTGTGCGTTTGGCCATTCCGGCGGTCACGTCACCGGGCCCGATGTGGACGAAGGTGTCGATTCCGGTGGCCGCCATGTCGAGGAGGCTCTCCTCGAACCTGACGGTGGACACCACCTGGGAGGTGAGGGTGTCCTGGATCTCCTCCGGCTCGTGGGGTCGGGCGGTGGTGTTGGACCAAACCGGGAAGGAGGGGGCCGCGAAGGTGATCTGGCTCAGTGCCTGGCTCACCTCTTCGGCGGCAGGCTCCATGAAGCGGGAATGGAAGGCGCCGGCGACCTTCAGAGGGATCACTCGTCTCACTCCCAGATCCCGACCGTTCTCGACGAGCCATTCGATATCGTCTCGGGAGCCGGCGACCACGACTTGTCCCGGTGCGTTGATGTTGGCCACCTCGAGTCTTCCGCCGTCACCCTGACGGTTACTCGCCACCTCGGCGGCCAGGCCGGCATCGGCACCGATCAGGGCGGCCATCCCCGACGGCTCGAGGTCCGCCGCCTGGGCCATCGCCTCACCCCGGCGTGCCACCACACGCAGCGCCTCCGGAAACGACATCGCCTCGGCGGCGCAGAGCGCGGTGTACTCCCCCAACGAGTGACCGGCGGCTCCGGCGATCGACCCGCGGTAGCCCTGGCGGAACTCCACCCAGAGGGCATAGGACACCGCGAACAACGCCACCTGGGCGTGTTCGGTCCGGGTCAGGGACTCATCGGGACCTTCGAGGCACAGCTCGCGCAGGGACCAGCCGAGCACCTCGTCGGCGGTGTCGCCGAGCAGGTCGGGACGCTGATCGAACAACTCGGCTCCCATGCCCACGAACTGGCTTCCCTGTCCCGGGAAGAGAATGGCGACACTCATCAGATCGGTTCGACCCGTTGGGCCCGGGACGGGTTACGAGAGAGCCGAGAACAGCCGTTCGACATCGGACTCGTCCACGTCCCGGTGGGTGACGATCCGCCAGTTCCCCTTCAGGGGAGGGTTGACCGCGATGTGCTCTGCCTCGAGCCGTCCGGACACTTCGTCCCAGCTCATCCCCAGGGTGGCGAAGTCGACGAGCACCAGGTTGGTGTCGACCTCCGCGGGGTCGACCGAGCCCGGGAATCGCTCGGAGAAGCCCATGGCCAGCTTCTGGGCGAGCACGTGGTCTTCGACGAGACGACCCCGCTCGGCGAGACCGACCCGGGCCGCGGCCGCGATCACCCCGGCCTGTCGCATCGCCCCGCCCATGCGCTCCCGCAGATAGCGGATCTCGTCGATGGCGTCGGCGGGGCCACAGACGATCGAGCCCACAGGGGCTCCGAGGCCCTTCGAGAAGCAGAACTGGATCGTGTCGGACAGCGCTGCCCAGGCCGGACCGTCGATCTCGGTGGCGGCGACGACGTTCCAGATGCGGGCCCCGTCGGTGTGGATGGCGAGCCCGTGGCTGCGGGCTCGGGCCGAGGTGGCTTCCATCAACTCGAATGGGATGATCTTGCCTCCCGAGAGGTTGTGGGTGTTCTCCCATGTCATCAGGCTGATCCGCGGGAAGAACCCGGCCAGTTCCAGAGCGTCGTCGACGTCCTCGGGGTGGATCTGGCCGCCAGGGCGCTCCACGGTGCGGAAGGCCACGCCGGAGAGAGCCTGGGCGGCCCCGGCCTCGATCGAGCGCAGGTGGCTGGCTCCGTTGGCCAGGATCTCCTCCCCCGGTGAGGTGTGATACATGATCGAGAGCTGGTTGCCCATGGTCCCGGTGGGGACGAAGATCGCCGCGTCCTTGCCGGTGGCGGCGGCGGACTCCTCCTCGAGGAGATTGACCGTCGGATCGTCGTGGTAGACGTCGTCTCCAAGGGGGGCCGACGTCATGGCCTCGAGCATCGCCGGAGTGGGACGGGTCACGGTGTCGGATCTGAAGTCGGCGAGACCGTCTGGAAATGGCATGCACCGATGTTAGGAGTCAGAGACGGTCCAGAGCCGTGGCGATGCGTTGAGTGGCCAACTGGATCCGGTCGCTGTCATCGACCAGGGCGAACCTCACGAAACCCTCGCCAGAAGGACCGAAACCCACCCCGGGGCTGACCGCCACCCCAGCCTGCTCCAGGAGGTAGATGGAGAAGTCGAGCGAGCCCATCTCCGCGTATGGGCCGGGTATCTCGGTCCAGGCGAACATCGTGCCCGTCGGGCGATCCACCTTCCAGCCGCCGCTGCCGAGACCGTCGACCAGGGTGTCGCGACGCTCCCGGTAGATGGCGCAGACTCGCTCCACGTATCCGTCGCCTGTCTCAAGTGCCCGGGCCGCGGCCAGCTGGATGGGCTGGAAGGTGCCGTAGTCGAG
>CAZYCX010000122.1:0-4564 GCA_964645875.1 uncultured Acidimicrobiaceae bacterium | reverse complement strand
ACCACCGACACCGATCACGAACCTAGGGGTGGCCCTTCCCCACCACCCCGTTGAACCGCCATACTGACCGCATGCACCGGACCACAACAGAGCTCCAGTCGATGCTCGAAGGCATCTTCGACGCGCCCAAGGAGGCCGGGCCGATCGAGATGATCGTCCGCCGGCCGGGCGAGAATCAGCGCGAGGTCGTCGAGTCCGCCGAGCTCAGCGTCGAGCAGGGCCTCGTCGGGGACAACTGGATCGACCGTATCGGCACCGACGGCAAGCCGAAACGCGACGCCCAGCTCACCCTGATGAACTCGAGGGTCACCGACGCTGTCGCCGGCACCAGGGAACGCTGGCCTCTCACCGGCGACCAGATCCATGTCGACATGGACATCTCGGTGGAGAACTTGCCACCGGGGTCGCGCATCCATGTCGGCGAGGCCGTGGTCGAGATCTCGGAGAAGCCACACACCGGCTGCGCCAAGTTCGCCGGCCGCTTCGGCAAAGAGGCGTTGCGCTTCGCCAACGTCGGGGCCGGCCGTGAACACCGTTTCCGTGGGGTCAATGCCATCATCCTCGAGGGGGGCGTGGTCCGCGTCGGCGACAAGATCATCAAGATCTAACCGTCTTCACGGCGCGCGTACCGGCACCTGTCGCCTGGACGAGAAGCCCGAAGACGACTGCTACCAGGAACCCGGGCGACCTCAGCCCTCCCCAACGATCAGGGTGCCGGCCATGCCCGCACCTCGAGCATTGCCGTGGTAGGTGCAGAAGAAGACATACTCGCCGGGCTCGTCGTAGGTGAGCACCGCTTGGTCATCCTCCAACTGGTCGAGGCTCCCGAAAACGGTCTCGGTGGACCACTCCTCATTCGCGGCGACGGCATTGTGCGGGTTCCGGCCCGCCCCCACCCAGTTGACGGACCCTCCGACGGGAATCCTGATCTCGGTGTACTGGAAGCGGTTGTCGTACATCTCCACGACGACGTCCTGCCCTTCGATCGAATCGCTACCGTCCGAGTCTCCGCACGCGGCCAGGAGCAGCACGCCCGCCAGGGCGAGCGCCAGAGACCGCGACTTCACTCCTTGGAACCTCCGAACAGCCCCTTGATCCAGGACCACAGGGAGGAGAAGAACAGCGAGATCCCCCGCACGTCCGAGGCTCTCACCGACGCGGCTTCTTCGGCAGTCTTCGCCCCCAGCTTCCCCTCGATGCAATCGACGAAGTCCCCGATCAGACGTTTGGACATCTCGTTGATCAGACCGGTGCGGCCGAACTGCGCCGCCGGGCCGGAGAGGGTCACGTCAGCGTCGATGACCACCTTGCAGCCGGCAGGATCCTCCTGGAGGTCGTAGACCACCGACACCTGCCCGCGGGAGCCACCCTGCTTGTCGACCCCCTTCCCTTCGATCTTGGCGGACATGCTCTCCTCGTCCGGTGTGATGACGCACTTGCCCTCGAAGGCGGCAGTCATCGGGCCCAGCTTGACGGCGAGGTTTCCCTCGTAGGAACCGTCCTCGTTCTGCGAGTCGAGGGCGGCGCCGGGGAGACATTGCGCCACGGCAGGGACATCCTGGAAGAATTCCCAGACTTCTGCGGGTGGGCGCTCGACCACGAATTCCTGCGAGATCTTCATCGTGCTCCTGGAGAGTTCAAGGGTGCGTGAACGCTAGTGGGTCGTACACGCCTAGCCCAACGGGATCAGTGGTGCCGGTTGTCGCCGCCGAGGAGTTGGAGCGCATGTGGCAAGAGATCGATGATCGCCTCCAGGTTCTCCGTAGCACCACGGGGCGATCCCGGCAGGTTGACCACCAGCGACGTGCCCACCGTCCCGGCCCGCGCCCTGGTCAGGGCGGCCATCGCTGTCGACTCCAGCCCGCGGGCGATCATGACATGCACCAGGCCCGGCGCCTCGCGTTCGAGGATCTCCGCCGTTGCCTCCGGAGTCACGTCCCGGAGCCCGAATCCGGTCCCCCCGGTGGTCAGCACCAGATCGGCCGATCCGCTCGCCTCGACGATGGCGCTCTTGATCTCGTCTCTCTCGTCGGGGACGAGGTAACGGGCGACATCGAATCCGCTCTCGACGAGCATCTCCTCCAGGGCGTCCCCGGACTCGTCGGCACGCACGCCGGCGGAGACCCCGTCGCTGACGGTGATCACCGCGGCATGCGTGGTGGCGGTCACCCCCACAGCCGCGGGTCGACTGACACTCCGCCCTGGAAGACGCCCAGGTAGAAGATCAGCACCACCACCAGGAATGCCCCCAGACCCCATGGCCGGGGCATGGTTCGCTCGTCCTCGGGCGCGACTACGTTGGTCGTGCCCGGCGCGGCCGCCAGGGTCGCCAGGAACATCACCGCCACCAGGGGAAGACCGGGCAGCACCGCTCCCTGGCTGTCGGGCAGGAAGAACGGGATCGCCAGGAACGCCGACGCCACCGCCGGGATGAGGGCGATCCACAGCGCCAGCGAGATCCGTCGTCTCGCATCCGACACGTGGCGGCGATGCGGCGTGAAGGCGAGGAATGCGGCAGCCGCGGCGAGGGCGATGAGCAGCAGCCCGACGCCGCCACCGGCGGCGATGACCATGTCGAGGCCGGGAGGGGCGTCGAACGTGGCATACGCCAGGGCGAGCTGGCTGTCGTCGTCGAAGGGGAGGATCACCGCCTGGGTCAAGGCCTGTCTGAGGACGTGGAGGAGAGTCCACAACAAGACGAGGCGGGAGAGTCCGTACCCTCGCTGGGTCGGATAGACGAACAGAGCGAAGAGACCCACCACGAGACAGAGGGCGAAGCCGCCACCCCAGGCCAGATCCGACGCACCACTGAACTCGACCCTGTTGTTGTAGAGGACCGCGCTGCCACCGAGTATCTCGGCGAGGAGACCGTCGCCGAGATCGTCGAGGAATTGGGCGATGAGGATGCCGAGTGTCGAGGCCAGGGTCGATGCGATGACGAGGGCTGGGCCGACCCGGGAACCGGCAGGAGGCGCCTCGGTCGATGCTTCAGTCGTCACGTCGGGCAATGCTAAACGAGAAGTGGTCAACTCAAAGGGTCTCCGTTTAGCGTGCGCTCGAGATGAGCAGCGACTTTGCAGGCGTGTACCTGCCCGGCGAGACCCCCGACACCTACCTCTCCACACCTCTGGCCAACGCCGGGTGGTATGAGGAGGGCCAACACGGTGGAGCCTTCGCGGCCCTGGTGGCGGGTCACGTCGAACGAGAGGTGCCCACCCTGGCCGAGATGCAGATCAGCCGGCTCACCGTCGAGATCTTCCGGGTGATACCTCTCGTGCCCCTCCGCATCGAGACCCAGGTGGTGAGGGAGGGCAAGCGCATCCAGCACGTGCGGGCCGACGTCTACGACGAGAGTGACGTTCTCCTGTCGACCGCGGATGTGCAGCGCCTGCGGGTGGCGGAGTTGCCGCTTCCCGAGACATCGGCGCCTCCGCCCCTCGAGTTCCCCCGACCCGATGAGATCAGCGCACGGGTGGGAGAGGCCTGGGGCGTCGGCACGCGTGACAAGACCATGTTCCATCGCCACGCCATGGAGGTTCGGGAGGTCGAGGGTGGATTCGAAGCGGAGGGCCCGGGAGCGGTGTGGATGCGTCTCACGATGCCGGTAGTCGCCGGTCGGGAGACCACCGCGTTGCAGCGGGTCGTGGCCACAGCCGACTTCTGCAACGGGATCTCACGCGCCCTCGACTACAACACCTGGGTCTTCATGAACCCGGACCTCACCGTGCACGTGTCGCGTTATCCGCGCGGTGAGTGGATCGGGCTCTCGGCCCACTCCACTTACGGTCACCAGGGCAGAGGGCTCGCCACGGGAACGCTCTGGGACACCACGGGCTGGCTGGGGAGATCGACACAGAGCCTGTACCTGGACCGGACCGGATAGATCAGGTCGCCAGGATCAGGGTTCCCACCATCCACACGACGAAGAGCCCGATGGCCGACGACAGCACTGCCGCGGTGCGTCGCCAGTTGACTGCGCTCCAGATGCCCACGACGACGATGCCCAGACCCAGCGAGCCCGTCCACCACATGGGGACCAGACCGGCGGCGGCGGCGCCGATGGTGAGGACCGTCACCACCACCACGAAGCCCCCGGCGACCAGCGCATACAGGACCTGGCGGGGGGTGGGCTCCTCGCTCACAGGACCCCGGCCTCCCGGGCGACCCGCCGGTACCAATCGGCGAGGCTGTGGATCGTCTCGTGGGCGTTGAGCCCACTCGGATTGGGAACCACCCAGAGCTCAGCCGCGCCCAGGTCCGAACTCTGACGCCCCAGGGCGGCGTGGCGCTCCCCGAAGGCGTCCCGATAGGCGGTTACCCCGGCGACCGCCACGACTCTCGGCCGTAGCTCGCCGACCCGCCTCCTCAGACGCTCACCCCCCTCCCGGAGCTCGGGACGACTCAACTCCGAGGCTCTCACGGTGGCCCGCTCCACGAGGTTGGTGATGCCCAATCCGGCGTCGACGAACTCTCTCCGCTGCTCATCGGTCATCCCGGTCTCAGGATCGACGGTCCATTCGATCACCCCGGCCCGGTGCAGTGCCGGGTAGAAGCGATTGGAGGG
>CAZYCX010000121.1:0-4619 GCA_964645875.1 uncultured Acidimicrobiaceae bacterium | reverse complement strand
GCGTGGACCTCGGCCACCAGGAGCCAGTCGGGCAAAGTCGCTCGACCATCCAAATAGACAAACGAACGTTCGTTTGCTTAAATACCAGTATGTCACCAGAGGAGAGATTTCAGGCGATCATCGACGACGAGTCGAAGATCGAGCCCACCGATTGGATGCCGGAGGGCTACCGCAAGACCCTGATCCGCCAGATCGCCCAGCATGCTCATTCCGAGATCATCGGGATGCAGCCGGAGGGCAACTGGATCACGCGGGCGCCGAGCCTGTACCGCAAGGCGATCCTCATGGCCAAGGTCCAGGACGAGGCCGGCCACGGTCTCTACCTCTACTCCGCTGCCGAGACCCTCGGGGTCGAGCGCGACCACCTCCAGGAGTTGCTCCACCAAGGCAAGCACAAGTACTCGTCGATCTTCAACTACCCCACTTTGACCTGGGCCGACATGGGCGCGATCGGCTGGCTGGTCGACGGCGCCGCCATCACCAACCAGGTGATGCTCACTCGCTGCTCCTACGGTCCGTATGCCCGGGCGATGGTGCGCATCTGCAAGGAGGAGTCCTTCCATCAGCGTCAGGGCTACGAGCTGCTCATCAAGCTCTGCAACGGGACACCGGAGCAGAAGGCCATGGCCCAGGACGCCCTCGACCGGTGGTGGTGGCCGTCGTTGATGATGTTCGGCCCCAGCGACTCCGACTCCACCCACTCCGAGCAGTCGATGAAGTGGAAGATCAAGCGGGTCTCCAACGACGACCTGCGTCAGCAGTTCGTCGACATGACCGTCCCCCAGGCCAACTACCTGGGTCTGACCATCCCCGACCCCGAGCTGTGGTGGAACGCCGAGCGCGGCCACTATGACTTCGGCGAGATCGACTGGGACGAGTTCTGGCAGGTGGTGAAGGGGAACGGCCCGATGAGTCGTGACCGCATCGAACACAAGACGAGGGCATGGGAGGAGGGCGCCTGGGTGCGAGAGGCAGCCACCGTCTACGCCGCCAAGCGATCGAGGAGAGCGGCATGACCTACGACGTTCCCGTCGCCCCCGGCGAGAAAGCAGAGCTCGAGGAGAAGATCGAAGGAGCCGCCGACGGCTGGCCCATGTGGGAGGTCTTTGTTCGCGCCCGCCGTGGCATCTCCCACGTCCACATAGGCAGTCTCCACGCCACCGATGCTCGCACTGCCCTGCAGAACGCACGCGACGTGTACACCCGTCGCGGCGAGGGAGTGAGTGTCTGGGTGGTGCCAAGCAGTGAGATCCACGCCTTCGAGCCCGAGGCGGCGGCAGAATACGTCGAGGCAAACGAGAAGGTCTACCGGTTGGCCACGACATATGAGATCCCCGACGAAGTGGGTCAGATGTGAGCGACGCCATCATCTCGAGCACACCACAGGGGATGCCCGCCACCGACCTCGACCCCCGTCTCCGCAGCCTCCTCCCCCATGCCGACGACAACATGGTCCTTGCGCAGCGGCTCGGCCAGTGGATCTCACGCGCACCCGATCTCGAGATCGACATCGCCCTGGGCAACATCGCACTCGACCACCTCGGTGTTGCCCGCGCTCTCTACACCCACGCCGGGGAGATCGAGGGCAAGGGATGGACCGAAGACGATTTCGCGATGAGACGGACCGAGCGCGAGTACCTCAATCTGCTCCTCGTGGAACAACCCAACGGCGACTTCGCCTACACCATCGTCCGCCAGTTCTTCTTCGACGCATACCAGCAGCTGCTCTGGGCCGACCTCGCCGCTTCCGACGACGAGACCGTCGCCGGGGTGGCGGGCCGGGCGTGCAAGGAGGCGGCATACCATCACGAGTTCTCCAGCAGTTGGATGCTGCGACTCGGAGACGGAACCGACGAGTCCCACGCCCGCACCCAGCGCGCCGTCGACTCCTTGTGGCGGTTCACTGGCGAGTTGTCCGAGCCCTATCCGGACGCCTGGCGAAGCGAGGTCGACACCCTCTTCGCCGAGGCGGGTCTCGCTGTCCCCGACGACCCGTTTCAGAGGTCGGGAGGTCGGGACGGATATCACACCGAGCACCTCGGATTCCTGCTCGCAGAGATGCAGTGGATGGATCGTGCCTACCCGGGGTTGGAATGGTGACGGTCGCCACCGACCTCCGTTCCGTGGTGGCCAGGGTGGTCGACCCGGAGATCCCGGTCCTGACCATCGAGGATCTCGGGATCCTCCGCTCGGTCGAGACCGACGGTGACCATGTCGTGGTGACGATCACCCCGACCTACTCGGGTTGCCCGGCGATGCGCCAGATCGAAGACGACATCTCCGCCGCTCTGACCCGCGCCGGAGTGGAATCGTACGAGGTCAAGGTGGTCCACAACCCGTCTTGGACCACAGATTGGATCACCGGTGAGGGCCACCGCAAACTGGCCGAGTTCGGCATCGCCCCGCCCACTGGTCTGTCCGAGGTCCTCTGCCCCAGATGTCAGTCCGATGACCCCAGGATGGTCGCCAGATTCGGCTCCACCGCCTGCAAGGCCCTGATGGTGTGCTCGTCGTGTGGCGAGCCGTTCGACTACTTCAAGCAGTTCTGATGAGCCAACTGGAATTTCACGAGCTGAGGGTCACCGAGGTGAGCCCGCTCACAGAGGAATCCGTCGCGGTGACCTTCGACGTTCCCCACGAGCTGGCCCCGGTCTTCGACTACATCCCGGGCCAGCACGTCACGGTACGCAATGTCATCGACGGCAACGACGTCCGCCGGTCGTACTCGATTTGTGCTCCCGCCGGGTCGGGCAAGCTCCGGGTGGGGATCAAGAAGCTCCCCGGTGGCGCCTTCAGCACCTTCGCCTGCGAGAACCTGAAGGCAGGCGATGTCCTCGAGGTGATGCCGCCGGTGGGCGAGTTCACCATCGACATCGACCCCGAGCGTCCCAGGCGGGCAGTGGCCATCGCCGCCGGCTCCGGGATCACACCCGTGCTCTCGCTGATCAGCAGCTCCCTGGAGATGGAGCCAGAGTCCACCTGGACCCTCCTCTTCGGGAACCGGACCGCGAACACGGTGATGTTCCTCGATGAGCTGGAGGGTCTCAAAGACCGCTACCACCCCCGGTTCCAGCTGTTCCACATCTTGAGCCGTGAGGGCTCCGACGTCCCCCTGCTCTCGGGCCGGATCGACGACGAGAAGATCCGGACGGTCCACGATCGGCTCCTCGGTTCCAGGGAGGTGGACGGCTGGTACCTGTGTGGGCCCTACGAGATGGTGATGACCGCCCGGGCCACCCTGGAAGATCTCGGTGTCGACCCATCCCGGATCCACGACGAGCTGTTCTTCGCCGGGCCTCTCGATCGGTCCGCCCTACCCCCCGAGCCCGCGGTGGGTGAGGGGAGCGTCGACCTCACGGTGATCCTCGACGGACGCGCGGTAGAGACCCGCATGTCGCCGGAGACGTCGGTCCTGGACGCTGCCCTTCGGGTGCGCAGTGAGCTCCCCTTCTCCTGCAAAGGTGGGATGTGCGCCACCTGCAAGGGGCACATCGAGGAGGGCGAGGTCCGCATGGACAAGAACTACGCCTTAGTCGATTCCGAGGTCGATGCCGGCTTCGTGCTCACCTGCCAGGCGCATCCGGTCACCGACAGAGTCGTCGTCCGCTACGACCACCGCTGATGGTCACCACCCGAAATTCCCGTGAAGACGTGGTGAGGGCGGCGGGCCGTCTCTTCGCCGCTCGCGGGTACCACGGCACCTCGATGCGCGACCTGGGCAAAGAACTCGGGTTGCTGGGTTCCTCTCTCTACTCCCACGTCTCCTCGAAACAGGACCTGCTGGTCGAGGTGGTGGAGGAAGGGGCCCGCCTCTTCGAGCAATCCGCCGAGAAAGCCCTCGCCACCGAGGGCACCGCCGCCGACCGTCTCGATGCCCTCATCGCCGGTCACGTCGCCGTCGTCATCGACAACATCGACGTGGCCAGGACCTTCCTCAACGAGGCTCGCATGTTGGACTCCGCCCAGCGGGCCCGGATCGTCGACGCCCGTGACCACTACGAGGAAGCGTTTCGCTCGGTGATCCGGGAGGGCATCGAGGATTGCTCCTTCTCGAAGGACACCGATCCCAAGACCGCCTCGATCTTCATCCTCTCCATCCTCAACGCCTTGGAGCGCTGGTATCAGCCCGAGGGTGAGATCGGTCGGGTAGGTCTGGTCGACCGCATCTGGCGATTTGCCCGAGGAGCCTTGGGTTAGGGGAGGGCGGCCCCATCATCTGTAGACGGCTGCTCATTAGGGACTACCGTTCCGGAGAATGGCACCAATCTCGCTGATTGAGCGAGAGCGACAGTTGGGGGCGCTCGACGAGGCATTCGCAGAGCCTTCCTCTGGCGTCGTCGTTCTGATCTCCGGTGAAGCCGGGTTCGGAAAGACCTCTCTCCTCGGTGTTCTGACCGATCGAGTCGATCACCGCTATCGGATGATGACCACTGCGTGCGAGCCGGTGGGGATACCCGCCGGCTTCGCCCCCCTCTTCGAGCTGCTCGAAGACCTCCCCGAGGACCTCGCATCCGACATCCGGGCCGGATCGGGACGTCCTGCGGTCTACGCCGGGATGCTCGATCTGATCAAGAACGAGAAGGTCGTGCTCGTCATCGAGGACCTGCACTGGGCCGACG
>CAZYCX010000120.1:0-4625 GCA_964645875.1 uncultured Acidimicrobiaceae bacterium | reverse complement strand
TAGAAGAACGATGGCTCTCCTACCCATTGAGTCCCCTTCGGTTGTCCCCTCCGACGCTCAGCGCGCTCGCCGCGTCGAGGTGGGAGGGCATAGTACCGGCGGGCCGGAGCCCGCCCTGCTTTTCAGGTTCGATAACACTGTGATTGTCGGACCTGCGAGTATCAGTCTTGAGTTTTTCGGGCATAAATCTATGGGCATGGCGACCCACTCCAAGGGACCAGAGAGAAGGGTTTGAGCTCGTATCTGACGCGGGCTCCGGGAGGTCGAGGTGCGGGGCGCGGTCTCACCGCCGCCCGATACCGCGTTCCTTGAGCTCCTTGAGTATCGCCTCGAGAGATGCGTCCACCGGCATCGGCGGCCTCTCTTCGGCTTCGGCACCGAACTCGCGCTCGAACTCGCGCTGTTTGCGTGGCTTCTTCTTCTCCTCGGCCTGGGCGGCGCGCTCCTTGTAATCGGGCAAGGCCTGTTTGATGGAGAGCGAGACCCGACGGCGCTCGTCCTCCTTCTCGGTGATCTTCACCTGAACCTTCTGGCCGATCGATAGCTCCAGCTCGGGGGACTCGACCCGGTGAACGGCGATCTCGGACACGTGGACGAGACCCTCGACACCGTCGGCGACCGACACGAACGCCCCGAAGGGGACGGTCTTGGTGACGGTGCCTTCCACGATGTCCCCGACCTCGTTCTCGTTGGCGAACACATCCCAGGGATCCTCGGTGGTCTGACGAATGGACAGTGAGATGCGCTCCCGATCCCGGTCGACCTCGAGCACCTTGACCTTGACCTCGTCACCGACCTTGACCATCTCGCTGGGATGGTTGACGTGCTGCCAGGAGAGCTCGGACACGTGCACCAGACCGTCCATGCCCCCGAGATCGACGAAGGCGCCGAAGTTGACCACTGACGAGACGGTGCCTTCACGAACCTCGCCTTCCTGCAGGTTGTCGAGGAATTCGGTCCTCTCCTCGGCGAGCGCCTCCTCGAGGTGGGCCCGACGCGACAGCACCACGTTGTTGCGGGCCCGGTCGAGCTCGATCACCTTGGCGGTGATGGTGTCGCCGATGAACGGGTCGAGGTCGCGGACCCGGCGCAGATCGACCAGCGACGCGGGGAGGAAACCACGCAGACCGATGTCGACGATGAGACCACCCTTGACCACCTCGATGACAGTCCCCTCCACGGTGCCTTCCTCGTCGGCGACCTTCTGGATGCGACCCCAGGCGCGCTCGTACATGGCGCGCTTCTTGGAGAGGACGAGACGACCCTCGTCGTCCTCCTTGTCGAGGACCACCGATTCCACCCGGTCACCCACCGAGACGGTCTGCTCGGGGTCGATGTTGTTGCGGATCGACAACTCGCGGGTGGGGATGAACCCCTCGGACTTGTATCCGATGTCGACCAGAGCCCCCTCGGAGTCGACGCTGACGACGGTCCCCTCGACGATGTCACCTTCCCGGAACTCGAGGACGGTGGCCTCGATGGCCTTCTCGAAGTCGTCTCCAATGTCGTCGGGCAGGTCGCTGAGGTCGGGTGCGACCAATGCCTCCCGCTCCCGGTATCTGGGAGTCTCGCCTGCCTCGTCGTCGGCCGTCTCGTGGGAGGGCTCGGGGGCCGGGTCGTCGGACGACTCTGCGCGAGGTTCGGGAGCTGTTGCCTCGGGGGTGGGAGTCTCGGACTCCTCGGTGGTGGCTGCGGTGTCGACGGCCTCGTCGGCAGCCGGGGTCTCGGGCGCCTCTGCCGTCTCCTCGTGCTCCGAGGGGGCTACGGGCGCGTTCTCTTGGGGGTTGGACATGTGTGGGTAGTTACCTCTTGGGAAGATCTCTGTCGACGCATTGGTCGTCAGGCGTGGAAAGTGTACGCAGATACCCGCGTTTCGCCAAGCCGTATCGGCCCCCCGAATCCGCGAACCCAGGGTTGTGGGCACCGCTGAGCGGGGCCTGCAACCCTGGGTTCGCGGAAAGTGTCAGAGTTTCACCGCGGCCAGGTCCAGCCCCCAGGCGACATCAACCACCAGGGGCACGTCGAGCCCCGTGACGCCTTCCATGGTCTCGGTGACCAACTTCTCGGCGATCTCCTTCTCCTCGAGCGGCACCTCGAGGATCAACTCGTCGTGGATCTGGAGGAGGAGGGTGGCCCCCAGCCTCTCCCGACGCAGCTCCGAGTCCAACTCGATCATCGCCGCCTTGATGATGTCGGCTGCCGTCCCCTGCACCGGGGCGTTCAACGCCATCCGCTCCCCCATCTGCCGAATGCGGAAGTTGTCTGACTTCAGCTCAGGCAGGTATCGGCGCCGGCCGAACAGTGTGGTGGTGTAACCCTGATTGCGGGCGGCGGTGACCACCGACGACATGTACTCCTTCACGTCCTGGAACTGGGAGAAGTAGGCGTCGATGTGCTCCTTGGCCTCGTCACGGCTGATTCCGAGACGGTCCGCCAGGCCATACGCCTCCATCCCGTAGAGCAGACCGAAGTTGATCATCTTCGCCCGGCGTCGCTGCTCTGCGCTCACCTGGTCGGTGGGGACCCCCCACACCCGGGCGGCGGTGGCGGTGTGGATGTCGAGCCCCGACTGGAAGGCCTCGATCAGGAACGGGTCGCCGCTCATGTGGGCCAGGACGCGAAGCTCGATCTGGGAGTAGTCGGCCACCAGGAACTCGTTGCCGGCACCGGCGATGAAGGCGCGCCTGATGGTCCTCCCCGACTCCGACCGCACCGGGATGTTCTGCAAGTTCGGGCTGTCGGAGGAGAGCCGGCCGGTGGTGGCCGCCATCTGGTTGAAGCGGGTTCGGATGCGCCCGTCGGGGCCGATCAGGGGCAGATACCCGTCCACGTAGGTCGATCGGAGCTTCTCCAGCTCGCGATATTCGAGCAGGGCCGTGACCAGAGGGTGGTCGAGCTTTTGCAGCACCGAGGCATCGGTGGACGGTTTCCCGGTGGAGGTCTTCTTGAGGACCGGCAGACCGAGCTGGTCGAAGAGAATGGCACGCAGCTGGTCGGTGGAGTTGACGTTGAATGGCTCGCCGGCGAGCCGGTGGAGCTTCTTCTCCAACTCGGCGAGCTTCTCGCGCAGATCCGCTCCCATCTCCTCGAGATAGGCACGGTCGACGCCGATCCCGGCGTGCTCCATCCGGGCGAGGACAGGCACCAGGGGGAGCTCGTAGGTGAGGAAGAGGTCCAGCTCGTCTCGTTCCGACAGCTCGTCGCGCATGACGTCGACCAATTGGCGGACCGCCTCCACCCGTCGCCCCTCCAGCTCGACGTCGGGTCCCTCTTCGAAAGGCAGCATGCCGTCGTCGCTCTCCTCCCCGTCGGGTGAGACCAGCTCCAGCCCGAGGATCCGCTCCGCGATCTCCTCGAGCCCGTAGGTGCGCTGGCTGGGGTTCACTATGTAGGAGGCCAATGCGGTGTCCATGGCCGGTGTGGCGAGATCGTGACCGAGTTCGAGCAGGGCGCGCGCCAACGCTTTGAGGTCGTGGCCGGACACGCCGGCTCTCCCCTCGCTGATCGCCTCGAGGATGGGCTCGGCACTCTCGAACGGGACCACCACGGCCCGATTGGGCCCGGTCGACACGGCGAGCCCGTAGCGGTGCCCACCTTCGCTGACCAGACCGAGGACCAGATCCTCCATCCCGGCCAACGTGGCGACACGGTCGGGCGTGGTGATCAGCTCGGAGTCGACGTCGAGTAGCTCGGTGGCGCCACCGGTCGAGGGGAGGGCTTCTTCGAGGTCGTTCCACATGGTGTGGAACTCGAGACTGTCGAAGAGCTCCTTCACCGTCGTCTTGTCCCACTCCCTGGTGGCGAACTCGCCGGTTGACCCGCCCACGTCGAGATCGTCGACCAGCGCCATCAGCTCGCGGTTCAAGAACACCTGGTCCCGGTGGGCGGACAGGTTCTCCCTCAGCTTGGGGGTCTGGTCGGCCACCGCCTGATAGACACCGTCGACGCCCCCGTACTCGGAGATGAGTTTGGCCGCGGTCTTCTCCCCCACCCCAGGCACCCCGGGGAGGTTGTCGGAGTTGTCACCGCGGAGGGCGGCATATTCGACGTATTGAGCAGGGGTGATGCCGTACTTCTCGGTGACCCAGTCCTCGTCGGCGAGGACCGTGTCGCTGATGCCGCGCCTGGTGTAAAGCACTTTCACCGGCCCGCCCACGAGCTGGAAGGCGTCGCGGTCACCCGTGACGATGAGCACGTCCCAGCCGTCGGCGACGGCCTGCTTGGTGAGGCTGGCGATGATGTCGTCGGCCTCGTACCCTTCCTCTTTCAGTTGGGTGATGTGGAGGGCCCGGAGCACCTCGTCGATGAGAGGGAGCTGGCTCTTGAAGTGGTCGGGCGCCTTGGCGCGGTTGGCCTTGTAGTCGGGGTACGACTCGGTGCGGAAGGTCTCCCGGGACACGTCCCAGGCCACGGCGACGCCCTCGGGATCATGGTCCTTGATCAGCCGGATCAACATCCGGGTGAAACCGAACACCGCGTTGGTCACCTGCCCCGACTTGGTGGCGAGATCCTCGGGCAGGGCGTAGAAGGCGCGATAGGCGATCGAGTTTCCGTCGATCAGGGCGAGGGTCGGCACGCCTCAGACGGTACTACCCAACGGGGACAGGGTCGCCCCACCGTTTTCG
>CAZYCX010000119.1:0-4632 GCA_964645875.1 uncultured Acidimicrobiaceae bacterium | reverse complement strand
GTTGCGCGGAATCGGGTTGTAGAATCCGGAACAACAGGCGAGCCCATTCGGTTTCAACCAGAGAATGACTGAAGCAACACCAGTTTCGATCGCGCCCTCGTCAGCGGCGGACGAGCCCATCGACGTCGACCAACTCAACGAGGCACTCGACTACATCCGACCTGCCGTTCAGGCGGACGGTGGTGATCTCGTCCTGCTCGGCGCCGAAGACGGCAAGGTGAGTCTGCAGATGGTCGGCGCCTGTGGAGGTTGCCCGCTGTCGATGATGACTCTCAAGGCAGGTATCGAGAGGATCCTCAAAGACCGGGTCCCTGGCGTGAAAGAAGTCATCGCCTCGGCCGACGCCCCCGGCACGATGGACGAAGCGACCGAAGGCGTCGGCATCTCCCTTCCCACGCTCTGAACCGCTCTTAGGCTCCATCCGATGGACGCCGCCGTTCTCGATCTGGTCCGGTCGGGAGACAGACGCGCCCTCTCCCGCGCCATCACTCAGGTGGAACAGAGCGGACCTTCGACCGGGCTTCCCGCACCGGAGACCGTCTTAGGAATCACCGGCCCGCCGGGGGCCGGCAAGTCGACGCTCATCTCGGCGCTCATCGACGTGATCCGATCCCGTGATGAGACGGTGGCGGTCCTGGCCCTCGACCCATCGAGCCCCATCACCGGCGGTGCCATCCTCGGTGACCGGATCCGCATGCAGGGCCACATCGACGACGAAGGGGTCTACATCCGATCGATGGCGACCCGGGGCCACCTCGGCGGCCTGGCCGCCGCCACCCGGGAGGCCGTCGCACTGCTCGGCGCCGCCGGTTTCGACCGTGTGATCGTGGAGACCGTCGGGGTCGGCCAGTCAGAGGTTGAGATCATGGGCCTCGCCGACATCGTGGTCCTCGTCGTCGGTCCCTCGTGGGGCGATCATGTCCAGGCCGACAAGGCCGGCATCGTCGAGATCGCCGACGTGTTCGTGGTCAACAAGGGTGACCGTCCCGGGGTCGACGAGGTCAAACGTGCTCTCCGGGACACGGCCGACGCCCGGGGTGTGAAGGTATTGGTGACCAAGGCCATGACCGGTGAGGGCGTCGGCGAGCTCCTCTCAGAGATCGACCATCTCGTCGTCCGTTAGCTCGGCTTGCGCCGCGGCGAGACGCGCTCCCTCGACTCTCGGGGGACTGCAGGACACGTAGTCGAGACCGAGACCGTGGACGAAGCGGATCGACTCGGGGTCGCCGCCATGCTCGCCGCAGAGACCCAGCACGAGGTCGGGGTTGGCGTCCCGACCCTCCCTGCAGGCCACCTCGATGAGGCGCCCAACTCCTTCCTGGTCGAGGGTCTGGAACGGGTCGGAGGGGAGGATCCCTCGTTCGAGGTAGTCGCGGAGGAAGAGCCCTTCGGCGTCGTCCCGGCTCAGCCCATAGGTCATCTGGGTGAGGTCGTTGGTCCCGAACGAGAAGAAGTCGGCAACAGCGGCGATATCCCCGGCGGTGAGAGCGGCGCGGGGCAGCTCGATCATCGTCCCGATGTGGATCTCGAGGTGGTCGGCGATCTCCTCTTCGATCATCTCGCGCATCCGGCGCAGCTCCTCGACCTCGGCGACCAGGGGAACCATGATCTCCAGTTTCGGGTTGCCGCCCGACTCCAGTCGTCGCTCGTAGGCCGTGACGGCGGCCCGGGTCTGCATCCGATACAGATCGTCGACCATGAGGCCGAGACGAACTCCCCGCAGGCCCAGCATCGGGTTGTCCTCCTCCCAGCGGGCCACGTGCTCTGACATCGCCTGGAGGTCGTCTATGGGTCGACCGGCGCGGACCCGGCGCAGCGCCTCCTTCTCCAGCTCGAGACGACTAGGGAGGAACTCGTGGAGCGGGGGGTCGAGGAGACGCACCACCACCGGGAGCCCGTCCATCGCCTCTAACAGGCCCTCGAAGTCGTCGATCTGCATCTTCTCGAGGCTGGCGAGGGCTCGCTCGCGCTGGTCGTCGTCCTGGGCGAGGATTATCTGCTGGACGATGTCGAGTCGCTCTCCGAGGAACATGTGCTCGGTGCGGGCGAGACCGATCCCCTCGGCACCTCGTTCCCGGGCTGCAGCCGCGTCCTCGCTGGTGTCGGCATTGGCCCTCACGCCGAGGGTGCGGACCTCGTCCGCCCAGCTCAAGAGTTCTCCGAGCTCGTCGAGTGCTTCGGGCGGGATCAGATCGACTTCGCCTATGTAGACCGAGCCGCTGGTGCCGTCGATGGTGATGGCGTCGCCTTCGTGGATGTCGTGGTCGAGCACGTGGGCGATGCCGGCTTCGACGTCGACCACCAGGTCGGCGGCCCCGGTGACCGCGGCCTTGCCCATCCCGCGGGCCACGACGGCGGCATGTGAGGTCTTGCCCCCCTGGCTGGTGAGGATGCCCACGGCCGCGGCCATGCCGTGGATGTCGTCCGGAGTGGTCTCCGGGCGAACCAAGATCACATCCTCGCCGGTGTTGGCGACCGACACGCAGCGGTCGGCGGAGAAGACCACTTTTCCGGTCGCGGCCCCGGGAGAGGCGGCCACGCCATGGACGACCGCGTCCGGGGCGACGTCCAAGTCGATCTTCGGACGGTGGAGTTGTTCGAGAGCAGCCGGGGGTACTCGCTTGATGGCGGTGTTGTGGTCGATGAGCCCCTCTTTGGCCATGGTCACTGCGATACGGACCGCCGCCTCGGCGGTTCTCTTTCCCACCCTGGTCTGGAGGATGTAGAGCGTGTCTCCCTCGATCGTGAACTCGATGTCGAGCATGTCCCGATAGTGCCTCTCCAGACGGTCCATGATCTCGAGGAGCTCGTCGTGGCACTTCGGGTGGATGTCTGCCAAATCGTCCAGGCTCAGGGCGTTCCTGATTCCGGCCACGACATCCTCCCCCTGGGCACGGGGTAGGTAGTCCCCATATGACAGCCGCTCCCCGGTGGCGGGATCGCGGGTGAAGCAGACCCCGGTACCAGAATCGTCTCCCAGGTCGCCGAAGACCATCATCTGGACGGTGGCGGCGGTGCCCAGGTCGTCGGGGATCCGGTTGATCCGCCGGTAGTCGACGGCTCGCTTGTTGGACCACGAGTTGAAGACCGCGGCGATGGCACCTCGCAGCTGCTCCTGGGGGTCGGTGGGCATCTCCCCGGGGCGATGCTCCTCCACGACCGCCTGAAACTCACGGGTGGCTCTCTCGAGGTCGTCGGGGGTCAGCTTGGAGTCGTCTTCCACCCCACGTTCCTGACGGAGTCGGGCGAGGACCTTCTGGAAGTGGTGGTCCGGGATGTCCAGGACGACGTCGGCGTACATCTGGGTGAATCGACGGTAGGCGTCCCAGGCGAAGTGGCGATCGCCGGACCATGCAATGAGATCCTCGACCAGGTCGTCGTTGACCCCGATGTTGAGCACGGTGTCCATCATCCCTGGCATCGAGAACTTCGCGCCGGAGCGAACGGAGAGCAACACCGGCTTCGGTCCCGACCCGAAGGTCCGCCCCGTGACCCCTTCGAGCCGGGCCACCGCGGCGTCGACCTCGTTCCAGAGATCCTCGGGCAGCGAGCCGGTGTTCATGGCCTCTCGACAGACGTCGGTGGTGATGATGAACCCGGGTGGGACCGGCAGTCCCAGGCTGGTCATTTCGGCTAGGCCGGCACCCTTGCCGCCGAACAGGTCCTTGTTGGACCCGTTGGCGTCGGCGAAGTCATACAGATGTGGCAAGGAGGGCTTCTCCCAACTGGGTACGTAATCGCAAGCTACCAAGCCGTAGCGCTTGCTGGCGAAGGCCCTCACCGTAACTTCCCCGAATCTTTGGTGGGTAGCCTCCAATGGCTGATGACGGTCTACTTCTCTCACGCCACGTCGTTCTGTGGTGCCGTCTGGGACCCGGTGCGTGCTCGACTCGACGATGTCGACACGTTCGCGTGGGACCATCCCGGCCACGGGCGCGGACCTCATCTCGAGCCGCCCGTCGATTGGCGAGTATTCGGCGAGCACGTCCTCGAGATGACCGAGCCTGGAGGCGTCGGGGTCGGCCACTCGATGGGGGCGGCGGCCCTCGTCATGGCCCAGGCCGAAGATCCCGACCGGTTCCGCGCCTTGGTCCTGATCGAACCGATCGTCTTCCCCGGGCCATATCGGCGTGAGGATCGAGACCCCATGGCCCGGACAGCGGAGCGCCGCCGCCCGGTGTTCCGGTCACGGCAAGCGGCGGCGGAGCATTTCCGAGGTCGCGGGCTCTTCGAGAACTGGGTGGATGCCGCATTCGATGCCTACATCGAGTGCGGCCTCGTCGGCGACGACGAGGTCGCACTCGCCTGTCGGCCCGAGGTCGAGGCAGACATATATCGGGCATGGAAGGCACACGACACCTGGGATCGGCTGGGCGCCATCGAGGTTCCGGTGTTGGTCTTGGCGGGGGAACACTCGGACACGATCACCCCCGACTTCGCCCGCCGACAGGTAGACCGGTTCCCCCGGGCAGGGGTCGAGATCGTTGCGGACACGGGCCACTTCCTCCCGATGGAGCGGCCCGCCTTGGTGGCCGACCGGGTGCGCCGTCTCGTCGAGGCGGCGGGTGCTACTTAGGAGAGCAGGTCCTTCATCTGCCGATAGATCAGATGGGTGTAGCGGCGTGGTGCCAC
>CAZYCX010000118.1:0-4732 GCA_964645875.1 uncultured Acidimicrobiaceae bacterium | reverse complement strand
TAACCTGCATGGTGTCTTGGGGCATTCGGGCGGAGTCACCCGACTGTAAGCGAGCAACCTCATGACTGCGACAATCAAGCCGCCCGACAGCAGAACGAGCGCTCGTCGTCGTCCGCTCCGCTTCTCTTCACTCGAGACCCTCGGGTTCTCCGATGCCACAACCACCTGGTCCGATTCCCCGGTGAAGACTGTGAAGACGGTAGACAAGCCCGAGGATAAGCGACGCGGCCGCCACGAGGCCGAACCAGACCCCCTCTCGGATTGGCACCCGGAGGAGATCGGAGGCCAACTCACCGGAGGCAACGTCAGGTGGAGTGTGGTCGTCGTCCTCGTCCTCGTCGTGGCGGGAGCCGCCGCTTTCGCATATTGGCTCTACCAACGTCCCTCTACCGTCGAACAGGCTTCCCTGGCGAAGGTCACCGAACAGGCCCTCGCCCTCGACGCCTCATTGTCCGCCCTCGAGGAGTTCAACGCCGGTCTGCTCGAAAACACCGCCTCGACCGGGACCGCAGAGCTCATCGCCGTGGAGAGCGAGGCACGCACGCTGTTCAGCTCCTCGGGAGCTCTCGACGGGTCTGCCACCGAGCTCCGCTCCGCGGCGCTGCGGGCGGCAAGCTCGACACTCGACGGCGTCCGACTCGCCGACGCCGCCCACTCCTATCGGGCCGCGGTGCTCCCGATCCTCGTCGCTCCCAGACTCGAGACCGATCCGGAGCTGATCGCCCTCGACGAGGCGGCCCGTCAATTCGGCGCCTGGCAGCTCTCTTTCGATCAAATGCGCACTGCCCTCCCCGACGAGGTGCTGCCAGACGTGACCCAGCAGCTCGACATCCTGGCCGGTGACCTCACCTCGATGATGGGGCGATATGTCGACGCTCTGCGCGAAGACGACGAGAACGCGGCCAACGGTGCACTCCTCGAGTTGAGCAGTCGGCTCGCACAGATTCACAGCGTGATGAACAACGCCATCGGCGATGTCCACGAGAGGGTGTCGGGGCGGGTGGCCGAAGCGAGAGAGAGCCTCGACCGGCTCCTGGGACGCTGAGACCAGCCGAGGGCGCGAAGACTTCCGCAGAACCTACCGGCAAGGCCATCCGATCGACGACCGCGCCACAGCGGATCTCTTCTAGTCAGCCGCCTCCAGCTCGGCCATCTCCTTTTCGAAGTCGGCGGCGCCCTGGAACTCCTTGTAGACCGAGGCGTACCGGAGATAGGCAACTTCGTCGAGATCACGGAGCCGGTCGAGGACGAGCCTCCCGATCTCCTCGGAGCTCACCTGAGGCCCGGAGGCGCGCACCGTGTCATCGATCTCGTCGACGACGCTCTCGACGTCAGAACCCGAGACGGGGCGGTCGGCCAGCGCTGCTGAAATCCCCGAGGCCAGCTTTGTCGAAGAGAACGGCTCGAGCCGACCCGAACGCTTCACCACCATCAACTGTGGCTCCAACCGCTCGTACGTGGTGAAACGGTGGGCGCAGACCTCGCACTGACGGCGGCGACGTATCGCGTTGCCGTTCTCGGCAGGCCGGCTGTCGATCACCCGGATCTTGGTGGCGCCACATGCGGGGCAGAGCATCGCCCCAGGGTAAACGTGATTCGTGGCTTCAGGGCTGTGGAATCCGGAGAACCTGACCCACCTGGAGGGAGCTGGAGGTGATCTCGCTCCGCTCCTTGATGGCTTCGATGGTCACCCGAACGTCCTCTCCCTCACCGGTGTGCCCGGAGGCTATCTCCCACAGGGTGTCGCCCTGGGTCACCACATACTCGGTGGACGGGCCAGGCGGCTCCTCGGCGCCGGCGGCCCCTCCGATCAGAAGGAAGACGATACAGACGGTTGCAAGGAGCACGGACAGCTGAACGGAAAGCTGTGATCGTGTCATCTGCATGTCTCCCTCCTGATCGGGCCCGCTTGGTTGCTTGCTGGATGACATTCGGAGGAAACCGAACGTGCGTTCGATACTCTACCGAACAGTTGTTCGATGTCAAGCCGAATGCGATCCAACACCGAAATAGCCTGCCAGCGGTGGGTGACAGATTTGGGCGGCGGCTCGATGTTGGCGATTCGTGGCCAACCTGGGGTGGCGACCCGCTACAGAAAGTCGAACAGGTGTTTGGTGGGCGGGGACGGGGCGACTAACCTGGCGAACATCAGTTCGAAGAGGAGTCAGGATGCTCACTGAGCGACAGCAACAAGTACTCGACTACATAAGGGACATCGTCGCCGACCGCGGCTATCCCCCTTCGGTGCGCGAGATCGGCGACGCCGTCGGGCTCAGCTCCCCGTCGTCGGTGCATGCCCAGCTCAACTCACTGGTGGCGGCGGGCATGATCAAGAAGGATCCGTCGAAGCCGCGCGCCATCGTCGTGGTGGACGAGACCCCGGCCCCCGCCGTCGAGGATCGTCGCCTGCGCGACGTGCCGGTGCTCGGCCGTATCGCCGCTGGCACTCCAATCCTGGCCGCTGAGCAGGTCGACGAGTTCATGCCGCTACCCACCGAACTCGTCGGAGACGGTCCTGTGTTCCTCCTCGAAGTGAAGGGCGACTCAATGGTCGACGCCGGGATACACGAAGGGGACCTGGTGGCAGTGCACAAGCAGTCCGACGCCCGCGATGGAGAGATCGTCGCCTGTCTCATCGACGGGGAAGAGGCCACCGTGAAGCGTCTCCAGCGCAAGGACGGGCAGGTATACCTGCACTCTGAGAACCCCTCCTACGAGCCCATGGTGTTCTCGGAGGGTGTCGAGTTGATCGGGAAGGTCGTCAGCGTCCTCCGGCGCTATCCCTGAACCTCAGAACAAACCGACCTGCTAGCCGGCCAGGTAATTTCCGGCGAGGGAATGGGGTGTTCACCCGATGCGGGCCGCCAGGATCTGGTGGATAGTGGCATCATCGTCTGAGAGGAGATGAACCATGATGGGCACCGTCGCACGACCGGGCGCATTCACGCTCGCCGCCTTCGCCGGCGTCGTGATACTCGGTGGCGGCAACTTCCTCGCCGTCAGAGTCAGTAACGGAGAGCTGGCCCCGTTTTGGGGGGCAGGATTGAGGTTTTCCCTCGCCGCATTGATCTTCGTGGTGATCGCCGCCTCGATGCGGCTCGCCATCCCCCGGGGCAAGACCCTGGCGCTGACCGCGCTCTACGGGTTCTTCGTGGTGACCCTCAGCTACGCGCTGATGTACTGGGCTCTGACCAAAGTCACCGCGGGCACCGGCGCGGTGGTGCTGGCCATGGTTCCCTTGGTCACCGCTCTCCTCGCGGCGTCACAGCGTCTCGAACGGCTCAACTCGAGGACACTTCTCGGCGCCCTGATCGCCTTCGGGGGCATCGTTTGGATGACCGTCGGGGCAGACGGGCTGGTGATCCCCCTCGACGGTCTCGTCGCCATCCTCGCCGCCTCGTTCACCATCGCCCAGAGCGTCATCCTGGGTAAGCACGTGTCAGGCAACCACCCCGTGATCACCAATGCAGTCGGTATGGGCATCGGGGCCCCGCTGTTGCTGACGTTCTCCGCGATCGTCGGCGAGCAGTGGGCCGTGCCCTCCCAGGCGGCAACGGTGGCCGCCGTCACCTACCTGGTCCTGCTCGGTTCGGTCGGCCTGTTCGTGCTCACCCTGCTGGTCGTCCGCTACTGGACCGCTTCGGCCATGTCGTACGCCTTCGTGTTGTTCCCGGTGGTGACGATGCTCGCGGAGGCCTGGCTCCTGGATGAGCCACTCACCGCACGCGGCGTCATCGGAGCCGTCGCGGTGATGGCCGGGGTCTGGTTCGGCGCCCTGAGCCCGGCACGCAAAAAGCCGGCTCCAGAGGCTGTGGCGGCGGCCCGGGCCAGCTGACATTGAGTTGAGTCGGCGATCCCCTCAGCGCTCTCCGACGCTGCCCCGGAACGAGTACTCGGCAGGGCCGATGATCCAGGCGACACCGTCACGGATATCGATCGTCGCGTCACCGCCGGGCACCGACACCGGGATCGGGCTGGAGAGCCCGTAGCGCTCGGCGGCAACCGCCGCCACGGCCGCCATACCGGTGCCGCAGGCGAGGGTCTCGCCGACACCGCGCTCCCACACCCGCATGGCGACTCCCTCGTCGCGGCGTGAGACGAACTCGATGTTGGCTCCGTCGGGGAACTCGGCCTGCATCGCCCTGCCCACGCCTGCAACGTCGGCGGCCGCGGGGTCGTCGACGAAGGTGACGGCATGCGGATTGCCCATGTCGACCAACTGGTAGTCGGATCCGCCGACCGTGATGGTCCCCTGCAGAGCCGGGCGACCCAGCTCCGCCTCCACCCGGTCCTCGAACACCCGGAGTCCCCGGGTGCCGACCGGGGTTTGAATCGGGAAGTTCCGGTCGCTCGCCCATCCCCGGTCATACGCATACCGGGCGAGACAGCGGAGCCCGTTGCCGCACATCTCGGCGCGGCTTCCATCGGCGTTCCAGTACTCCATCCGGATCGGGTCGCCGTTGGTCACCACCAGCACTCCATCGGCCCCGATACCGAATCTCCGGTCACACATCTCGGTCACGTCCGCGGAGCTGAATTGCTGCGGGCCCTCGAGCACGACGAAATCGTTGCCCAGTCCCTGCATCTTCGTGAACTGAAACGCCCTCAACTCAAGATCTCCATTGCCCGGTCGACGCGATCGATCCGGTCGTCCATCCAGGGTATCCATCGAATCCGGGGATCACGCTGAAACCAGGTGCGCTGCTTCCGGGCCAGACGACGCGTGTTGTGA
>CAZYCX010000117.1:0-4772 GCA_964645875.1 uncultured Acidimicrobiaceae bacterium | reverse complement strand
GGTGATATGGGCTACTCGCTCCAACGACGACCAGAACCAGACGGAGGCCCTGCACATCGACTGCAAGAGCGCACCTCGGATCGTCATAAACGTGGTGAGCGTTCTCGTACAACACTGTCCTGGAGGTGCTTCGATCGGGTGCGGTCTCAGATGTGTGGGATTCAGCTACCGACCTGGCGATGTCGAACGTGCCCGGGGAGCCTCGATGGAGGAATGCGACCTCTTGGAGACCAGACGCGAGTCCGGTTAGGCGCTCGGGGGTGGTCCCTCCACATTTACGACCGGCGGGCCGCTTCCCACTCTCACCAGGATGATGGCTCCCTCCTCGTCGGTAGGGTTCGCTTCCCGATGGACCACGCCTTTCGGCACGTGGACAAAGTCTCCCGGTTCCGCCTCGACCACATTCCCTCCACCGGGCCCGAACTCCATCCGCACCTTCGCAGACTGCACGTAGAAGTAGGTGTTGTAGTCGCCGTGATGGTGCCAGCCCGACGGGCGGCCAGCCGCGGTTCTCACCAACCCCGTCCAGACCCCATCTGCGGCAAACGCCTGCTCCCTCACCATACCGCTCGTGGCATCGGCTTCCGCCACCTCTCGCTCCGCGGCCCGGATGACTCTGATGTCTTCCATACCCTCACCTCCGAATCGATCGCTGGTCACCATACAGAACAGGCCAGCCACGCCACGAGTGGACCTGGCCACACGGACACACCCCGAGCCAACCAGCTTGCCGGGCGAGACGAGACCCGAGAATTCGGGCGCCCAGGATGCGAAGCAAGGACTTCACCGCGACTTGCGAAAACGGTACGCAACAGCGCCCAGCGGCCTTCGTCCTCGCCCACGATCCCGAAATCGGGGTCGCTCTGCACCCACTTGGTAGGAGGCGTGGCGACCCCAATAGAATCGCAGAGAACGACAGACGGGAAAAGGATCTGGGCGCCCCGAGACCAGTCCCGATCCGGCAACACTGACCGACCCTCGAAGTGCCGATATCGCGCACCTCGTGAAATGTGTGTTATTCGCCCAGAATTGGTGATCTCGGATTGTGGATTTCCGAAATCTATGAATTTATGTGCAATGTGCGAGGAGCCTCTTTGACCACATCATCCGGTTGCTCGGTGTCAGCCGCGTATCAGCCGCGTAGCGGTCGATTTCCATGATGGAGATGCACTCTGCGGTCAGTATCTCCTCTGCTGCTCGTTGAGCTTTGTTCGGAAAGTCAACGTCACTGATCCGCTGCAGCGACGCCGCTAGGGATGCAGGCGCCACGTCCGTGCCACTCGACCCGGCCGTCTTCCTCTAGCCGAGATCGTGGTTGGAGCCAGTAGCCCGCCGGAAGTAGTAGACATGTGCCATATGTCGATGGTCGAGACCGACGGTTTGCATCACATCCACCTGCGGGTGCGGGACCTCGACCGATCCCTACGCTTCTACCAGCAGGTCTTCGGAATGCAGGAGATGTTCCGTGACGGCGATCTGGTGTTTCTCAACACACCAGGGAGCGGAGACACCATCACCCTCAACCCCCAACACGAGGGACTGGCCGGCGAGAGCGGCGGCATTGAGCATTTCGGGTTCCGACTCAAACCCGGGGTCAGCTATGACCAAGCCATCGAGGCGGTTGAGGCTGGCGGCGGCCGTCTTATCCGACGCGGCGAACATGCACCCGATGTGCCCTACGCCTATATCGCCGATCCCGACGGCTACGTGATCGAACTCTGACCCGCCAAGAGGCTCGCACTTGGTCGGCAGCAACCGGGACGAGACAACGCGACAGCGCACTCGGAGAAGACAACGAGGGAACTTCACCTTCGGTCCTTGCGGACCTTCCAGCGTGACCGGCTTACACCCTCAGATGCCGGCTCTTCGGGCAGTGATTACTCCGAGCGCACTGTCACCTCGGTGTCGAGGCCAGCGCTGTGAGCCCACCTTTCAATGCAGGTCAGCAGCGTTGCGAAGCGCCCGGGCCCGTTCGTGCCGGCCCAGCATCTCGTATGCATGGGCCTCGTACTTCAGCGACAGCACCGGGACACGACGATCTCCCAGGGTGACCTCGAGCAGATGCTGCGACGGATCGGTAGGACCGGTCCAGGAGCCGTCAGTGAGAAGCTTCTCGATTGCCCCCATCACCTCGAGATCGACGTCCAGATCATCGAAACGAAATCGGCCGAAATGTGATGTCATGTTGACGGAACGGCGGAATCGAACCGGCTCGACTACGTACCCGCGCATTGCCTCACCCGCCGAGTACGCCCCCGGCTCGTCGGTCTGGATGTCGAGATCCCCGCATTCGACATCCAGACCCTGCAACCGGTGGGCCACGCTTCCTGTCAACGCCCAGTTGATGCCGACCAAAAGGTCGACAACCCGCTGCACCGCTACGCGATGTCGATGTGGGAGATCCACCGAGCAAAAGCCTACGAACCAGGATCACGGCCGTCGAGTCCCTCGGACATCGAATTGAACCGACGTCCAGGCTCTATGGCCAGCGAGCCATACGCCGACGGCAGACCGCGACCGGTACCGCACCCCGACGTGCCGTTATGTGCGTTCCCTAGAGGATGCTTGCGAGGCAGTTCTGGTTCAGGCCGTCGTCTCAACTAGGAGTTTGCCAGTATGAGTCAGATGCTCATCTGGCGAGTGGATGATTGCTGGTGACAAGAGGACAGGATGTCGCTGAGATCCGTTCAGTCCTCTACCAGATGGCAGAACGTTACGGGGCCAAGGATGTCGAGGGTGTAATGGCCCTGTGGGTGGACGAGGGAGCGTCGGCAATTGGCACCGGCGTGGACGAGATTCGCTTCGGGTCGGACTCCGTGCGTTTGGGGATCGCTAGAGATCTTTCAGAGGCCGACACGTTCTCTCTTGGGATAGAGAACCTTCATGTGGACGCAGTCGGAGACGCTGCCTTCGCACTCGCTGACGTCGAGATCAACGCCACGTTTGGATCCGAGCCGATGAGATTCCCACTCCGGGCCACATTCGGACTCGCCCGAACCGAGGCTGGTTGGCGCATCGTTCAAAAGCATTTTTCAGTTCCAGATCCCCAACAGCCTGAAGGTCGGTCTTTCCCGGTGGAGTTGACCAAAACGCTTTCAGATCTTCTCACCTCGATCGACAGTGCCGCAGCCTCTTCAGATCTCCAATCAAAGGGCCTTGGTACTGCGACCTTCCTGTTCACCGACATCGTTGATTCAACAGTCCTATCGCAAACGATGGGAGACGAGAAGTGGCCCGAACTCATCGTTGCTCATTTCAGAACACTCGCAGAGATCGTTGAGAGTGAGGGCGGGTCAGTCGTCAAAACAATCGGAGACGGTGGAATGTTCGTCTTCCCGTCAGGAACAGCCGCCCTGTTCGCAGCAATCCAGATTCAGAGAGAAGTGACATCCTCGGTCGAACACCCTCTAAGTCTTCGTGTCGGCGTCCATAGCGGCGACGTGGTCCAAGGACAAAACGACTACATCGGCCTAACCGTCAACAAGGCAGCACGAGTCGCAGCGGCAGCAGACGGCGAACAAATCCTTGTTTCCTCGACCACTGCCGACATCGTCAACCGGTCCGATATCGAATTCGGTGATCCAACCACCGTCGAGCTCAAGGGAATCACAGGAACACACACCCTGCTACCCCTCAACTGGCAGACTTGATCCCGCTACATATCCGGCAATCCTGGACCGCACGCGGAAGTGCCGTTCTGCTCGGGTTCCGGAAGTGTGTGTTATCGCCCGAGATCAATTGTTCTGAGCGGTTGCTTGGTTGGGCTGATCGCGTCAGTTGAGCTGGGTGTTGTCTTTGGCCCGAATGAGCTCGCCACCGAGGAGGATCAGGGCGGGGTGATCGAGCACAGCCAGGTCCCCGCGGGGATCGTCGGGGAAAATCACGAGGTCAGCCGGTGCCCCGATTTCGATTCCGGGTAACCCGAGGTAGGTCCTGGCGTCCCAGCAGCCCGCGGCCATAGCCGCGGCATTAGGCAGTCCGAAGGAGTGGAGGAGACGAATCTCTCGTGCAACGACACCGTGTGGATTCATCCCAGCGTCGGTGCCTGCCAGGATCCGGACCCCGAGTTCGTGTGCCTGACGGATCGATTCTCCATGCGACTCCAACCCGGCGACCAGAAATGCTGCGCCATCGGATCCGAGCATTTCCTCTGCACTGTCCCTGAGCACATCGTCGATCAGCGCTGTGGGTGTCCAGGTGACCTCCGCCGAAGCCATCGCTTCTAACTGCCCGTCTTCGACTATGGAGCCGTGTTCGACACCGTCGAAGCCGGACTCGATCGCCTGCTGGACCGAATCGGGGATCATGGCGTGCATCGTTATCCGACCTCCAGCCTCGTGAACCTGCACGGCTGTCTCCCGCAGAGTCTCGGTCGAGAAGTTGACCGAGAAGCAGCCTTCTTGGTCGAAGAAGTCACCTATCACCTTCACCCACCCCCCAGAATGTTGAAGCTCATCCAGAGCAGCCGATACCAGCATGTCGTCATCTACTTCCCTGGCCAGACCAGGAAAGTAACGGCCCGGAGGAGCCAGGAAGCGCCCAGCGGTAACGACGGTGGGAAGCCCACCCGAGCGGCCTATCCGGACGGAGGTGCGGTTGGGGCTACCCGGCTCTCTCACCAACAACACTCCCGCTTCGACGTGGGCTCGTGCCGAGGCACGTGCCCTTTCATCGTCGTCGGCGTCGGGCGCTGGGCTCGCCAGCGCGAGATGGGCATGAGCATCAACCAGACCAGGAACCGCGTAACCCCCCGCATGGATGGTGGGACCATC
>CAZYCX010000116.1:0-4850 GCA_964645875.1 uncultured Acidimicrobiaceae bacterium | reverse complement strand
GTATTCGATCGGGTGAACCAACTCACACAGGAGCTGAGGAAAGGTGGTGGTGTTTCCACAGACTCCTGAGTTATCCACCGGTCATCCCCAGGTCGCGAAGAAACGCGCACAAGGATGTCCACAGGAGATTCTCCCGCTACCACGTGGTCGAAGCACCATTATCCACACTTCCACAACCCCCTACTACCACTAATACAGTTCAATGAAGATCAATAACAACAGAAGAAGGGACAACCACCTGTGAGAATCCGAGCCCAGCGAGACGATCTCGCCGATGTGCTCGCCCGAGCAAACCGGGCGGTGGGCACCAGAACCGCCCTCCCGGTCCTGCAAGGGCTCCTCTGTGAGGTCTCCGGCAACACGCTCCGAGTGACCGGCACCGACCTCGACATCACGGTGCGCACCCAAGCAGAGGTCGAGGTCATGGAAGAGGGGCGGGCCGTCATTCCCGGGAGATTGCTCTCCGAGGCGGTCCGGAAGATGCCGGCCGGGCAGGTGACCATCGGAGTGAGTGACACGGACATCGAGATCCAGGGAAACGGGCCCCGGTTCACGCTCCGGCCCCTGGCAGTAGACGATTTCCCCACGCAAGAAGACATCGTCACCGACGGGGTGGAGGTCGACGGCGAGGCGTTCGCCGAAGCGATAAACCAGGTGACCGTGGCCGCATCGGGAGACGGTGCCCGACCGATCCTCACCGGTGTCCTCTTCGAGACCTCTGACGAAGGTCTTCGCATGGTGGCCACGGATTCCTATCGCCTCGCCAAGCGAGACCTGGCCGGATTCGGTCTGGAGGGCACGGGTCTGGTCCCGGCACGTGGTCTCCGTGAGCTTCCCCGTACCATCGGAGCACCCAAGGTGACCGCACAACTCCGAGAGAGGGAAGCCGTCTTCTCCTCGGAACGCGGGATCATCCGGCTGCGGTTGATCGATGGCAACTTCCCCAAGTATCAATCGTTGCTCCCCGAGACGTATCCGAATCAGGTCGTACTCGACAAGGAGGAGCTACTCGAGGCGCTGGGCCGGGTCACCCTCGTCGCCGAGGACCACATCCCGGTGCGGCTCAAGATCACCGAAGGGGGCATGGATGTCGCGGTGAGCCGCCAGGATGTGGGTGGAGAGGCGGAGCATCTATCCGGTGAGTTCACCGGGAGTGATGAGGAAGTGTCCATCGCCTTCAACCCGAGGTATCTCCAAGACGGGGTGACGGCCATCCTGTCGGACAAGGTGAGGATTCGGGTCATCGACGCCTTCAAGCCCGGGGTCCTCGACTCCGGGGATGGGAGTGAGTTCCTCTACCTGTTGATGCCGGTTCGGGTTTAGAACCCGTCGATGAGGGTCGACTGGGTCTCCCTGATCGATTTCAGGTCCTATCCGGCGCTGCAATGGCGCCCGGAGCCGGGGGTGAACCTGCTCATCGGCCCCAATGGGGCGGGAAAGACCAATCTGCTCGAGAGTGTGGCCTATCTGGCGTCTCTGAAGTCGTTTCGGTCGGTCCCGGACCGCGCAGTCATCGCCGATGATGCCGACTCCGCGGTGATCCGCGCCGGACTGGTCGGCGAGGAAAGGCAGCGTCTCGTTGAGATCGAGATCCCGCGGCAGGGCTCCCGCAAGACCCAGGTCGACAAGAGCCGGCTTCGTCGCACCACGGATCTCCTCGGAGTGTTGCGTGTGGTGGCCTTCCTCCCCGAAGACCTCGATCTCATCAAGAGGGGACCGGCCTATCGGCGCGAGCTCTTGGACGACGTCGCCGTGCAGCTGTGGCCGACAGCCCACCTGGACCAGGCCGAGTACGAGCGGTCCCTGCGTCAGCGCAACGCTTTCCTCAAACAGGGCGACCGCGACAATGCCACCCTCTCGGTTTGGGATTCCCGACTCGCTCAAGCGGGAGGACGGGTCCTGGCGAGGCGGGCTCGGGTCGTAGAGACACTGAGTGACCTCCTCACAGACGCCTACTCGGAGATCGCTCATTCCGAAACGGACGCCGCCTTCACCTACACACCTTCGTGGTCAGGTGACCTCGACCAGGCTTCGGCGGCCGAGTTCGGAAACCGTCTCACCGAGTCCCTTGAACGGTCGCGGCAGATCGACTACGAACGAAGGATGACCACCGTCGGACCCCACCGTGACGAGCCGGGCTTTTCGATCAGCCGCCATGACGCCCGCAGCCATGGAAGCCAAGGCGAGCAGAGGACGATGGCACTGGCGGTGAAGCTGGCGGCGCATCGTGCCGTGGCCGCCGCCATCGGCGAGGCACCGGTGCTGCTTCTCGACGACGTCTTCTCCGAGCTCGACCCGGAACGAGCCGCATCGCTGGCCACGGTGTTGCCCGAAGACACCCAGACGATGATCACCTCGGCTCGGCCGGAGGACATCCCGCTCGAGGGGACCACCTGGCGCGTTGGCGACGGAGTGGTGGCATGAGCCCCGAGCGAGATCTCGAGCACTTCTCGGAGTCGGTGGACGACATGTTCGCACGACTCGGCCTGCCCGACCCGATGGTGATGGCGGCGGTCAGCACAGAGTGGGAGCGACTGGCGGGCCCGCCGTGGTCCGGGCGTTCCAAACCGCTCTATGTGAGGAGCAAGACCCTGGTGGTCGAAGCCTCCAGTGCTTCGATGGTGGCATTTCTCCGTTATGGGGAGTCGAGTCTGCTCGAGAGGCTCCGGGAGCGTTTTGGCGACGGTGTCATCGAGACCATCGACATCAAGGTGCCGACTTGATTGACCAGGACAAATGCCAGGAATGAATTGGGTTTTGTCACTCCCCGAGGACTAGAATGACATATGTGAAAGTTGCCGCAGATCCGGCGCGTTTCCACACCACCAGGTCCACCATTTCACAGCTATTAGGAGGGTCGTGACGGCCACCCGCGACAGTTACAAAGCCAAAGACATCACCGTTCTCGAGGGGCTCGAGGCGGTCAGGCGCAGACCCGGGATGTACATCGGCACTACCGGGCCCCGGGGTCTCCACCACCTCATCTGGGAGGTGGTCGACAACTCCGTCGACGAGGCAATGGCCGGCTATTGCGACAAGATCTCGGTCACTCTCCGTGCCGACGGGGGCGTCGAGGTCACCGACGACGGGCGGGGCATACCGGTCGACAAGATGGAGAAGACGAAGCGCTCGGCGCTGACCACCATCCTCACCACGCTCCACTCCGGCGGGAAGTTCGAACAGGGCGCCTACACGGTGTCAGGTGGCCTGCACGGGGTGGGCATCTCGGTCGTGAACGCCCTCTCCACCCGGCTAGAGGCCGAGGTGCGGCGCGACGGCAGTCTCTACACCCAGGAGTTCGAGATCGGCCAACCCAAGACCAAGGACCCGAGGAAGGAGCGGCCGGCCAAGAAGACCGGGACCACCATCCGATTCTGGCCCGACCCCGACATCTTCAGCGAGACCACCGAGTTCGACTACGACACCGTCGCCTCACGTCTGCGCGAGACCGCATTCCTCAATCGCGGCCTGCACATCACCCTCGTCGACGAGCGTGAGGGGGAGCCGAGGGAAGACGCCTTCCACTACAAGGGAGGGTTGACCGACTTCGTCAACCACCTCAACTCCAAGCGCGATCCCCTCCATCCCCACATCGTCGATATCTCCGACACCACCGAGGACGCCGAGATCGAGTTGGCGATGCAGTGGACCAACACATACACGGAATCCATCCTCACCTTCGCCAACAACATCAACACCCACGAGGGCGGCACTCACGAGGAGGGCTTCCGCAAGGCGCTGACCAAGGCGATCAACGACTTCGCCCGGTCCAAGAACATCCTCAAGGAGAAGGACGCCAACCTCACCGGTGAAGACGTGCGCGAGGGGCTCACCGCCGTGGTGTCTGTCCGGGTCAAAGAACCCCAGTTCGAGGGTCAGACCAAGACCAAGCTGGGCAACACCGAAATCCGGTCTTACGTAGAGAAGACCCTCAACCGCATGCTCCCCGTGTGGTTGGAGAAGTACTCCGCGGAGGCGCGGCGCATCGTCGACAAGTGCATCAACGCGGCCAAGGCTCGCGACGCAGCCCGCAAGGCACGCGAGCTCACCCGTCGCAAGTCGGGCCTCGAGTCTGGTGGCTTGCCCGACAAGCTGGCCGACTGCTCCAGCCGTAACCCCGACGAGTCGGAACTGTTCATAGTCGAAGGCAAGTCGGCGGCGGGTCCCGCCAAGGCCGCCCGCGACTCGGAGACCCAGGCGATCCTCCCCATCAGGGGCAAGATCCTCAACGTAGAGAAGGCCCGGCTGGCCAAGGCGCTCCAGAATGCGGAGGTCCAGGACATCATCACCGCGGTCGGCACCGGGATCGGGGACGACTTCGAGTTGGAGAAGGCTCGCTATCACAAGATCGTCCTCCTCGCCGATGCCGACGTGGATGGGGCCCACATCCGCACCCTCCTGCTCACCCTCCTCTTCCGCCATCTCCGGCCCCTGATCGAGGCCGGGTATGTGTATGTGGCTCAGCCTCCCCTCTACCGGGTGAAAGTGGGCTCGAAGATCCACTACCTGCATGACGACCGCGCCCTCGTCGAGTTCCAGAAGGACCACCCCAAGGTGAAGCCGACCCGGTTCAAGGGCCTCGGCGAGATGAACGCCCGGGAACTGTGGGATACCACGATGAACCCGGAGACCCGCACCCTGCTTCAGGTCGAGATGGCCGACGCCGCCCGCGCCGAGGAGGTCTTCGAGACCCTGATGGGCGACGATGTGGCCAGCCGCAAGTCGTTCATCCAGCAGAACGCCGACGACGTTCGCTTCCTCGACATCTAGCGAGAACCAGATATGACCGACGAACAGAGAGCCCTGGGCAACGTGCCCGAGATCGAGATCACCTCCGAGATGGAGGCCAG
>CAZYCX010000115.1:0-4900 GCA_964645875.1 uncultured Acidimicrobiaceae bacterium | reverse complement strand
GCTGGGAGACGTGGACCGCTGATGATGGTGCTCCCCCTCGAAAGTGCCCCCTCCGCCGCCTTCGGCGACACCTCCCCCAACGCTTCGCTGGGGGAGGAAACAGGTCGTTTCTCCCCCCAGGAGCGAAGCGACGTTGGGGGGAGTGCCGGCGTAGCCGGCGAGGGGGGTGCCCTTGCCTAGCTGGGTGGTCGAGCTGTTCTCGAACTTCTGGGTCTCCCTGGGTGGGAAGCTGCTCCTCGTCGCTCTCATGATCCCGCTGGTGGGCATGGCCATCGGCTTCGCCGAGATGAAGCTGAGCGCCAAGATGCAGGCTCGGATCGGCCCTTACTTCGCCGGTGGGCGTTGGGGCTGGGCCCAGCTGATCGCGGATGGCGTCAAGTTCTTCCAGAAAGAGGACATCGTCCCCGCCGCGGCGGATCGACCGGTGTTCAAGGCGGCCCCCATCCTGGTGCTGGTGGGCACTGTCGCCCTCTTCGTGGTGATTCCCTTCGGGCCGAATCTGATCTTTCGCGACCTCGAGGTCGGGATCTTCTATGCCCTGGCAGTCTCGTCGCTGGGCACCATCGGGATCCTCATGGCCGGCTGGTCTTCGGCCAACAAATACTCGTTGATCGGCGGTCTGCGCGCCGCCGGCCAGCTCATCGCCTACGAGCTGCCGCTGGTCCTCGCAGTCGTCGGCGCCGTGATCCTCGCCGGCACCATGAGCATGCAGGGGATCGTCGAGGCGCAGATCGCCGCGGGCTATCCCTTCATCGTCCTCCAGTTCCTCGGATTCGCCATCTTCATGGTCGCCTCTCTCGCCGAGCTGAGCCGCATCCCCTTCGACATGCCCATCGCCGAGTCTGAGCTGGTCATGGGCTATCTGACCGAGTACTCCGGGTTCCGCTTCCTGTTCTTCTTCCTCGCCGAGTTCGCCAACATGTTCAGCCTCTCGGCGATCGCCGCCACCCTCTTCCTCGGCGGGTATTGGCTTCCCGGCGTGCCCGAGGAGATCCTCGAGTTCGCCGGCCCTGTCATCCTCCTCGGCAAGGTATTCCTCCTCGTCTTCGCCATGATCTGGTTCCGCTGGACTTTCCCCCGGTTCCGCGAGGATCAACTACAACGGCTGGCTTGGGTTTGGCTCGTGCCCCTGGCCATCGTCAACATTGCGGCAACGGCTCTACTGAAGGTGATCCTGTGATGGCTGGTAACGGCGCGAAGAACGGTCGCTCCCTCCCCGGGTCGGGGATGCTCAAGGGGCTCGGAGTGACCATCTCCACCATGCTCAAGACCATCTTCAGGCCGGACAAGTACCTGGCCACGGTCAACTACCCGAAGGAGAGAGAGACCCCCGTTCCCCGGGCTCGAGGCGTGATCGCTCTCGACCAGGAGGCATGCACCGTGTGCATGCTCTGTGCTCGTAGCTGCCCCGACTGGTGCATCTACATCGAGGGGCACAAGGTCGAGCTGCCACCCGAGAAGCCGGGGGGAAGGATCAAGGTCCGCAACGCTCTCGATCGCTTCGACATCGACTACGCCCTCTGCATGTACTGCGGGATCTGTGTCGAGGTCTGCCCATTCGATGCCCTGTTCTGGAGCCCGGAGTACGAGTACTCCGAGGCGAAGATGGGCGACATGCTGCACGACATGGACCGTCTGCAGGATTGGCTGGAGAGCGTCCCCGAGCCCCCGGCGCTGGAGAAGTAGTTGAGTTTCACCGCCTGGATATCCGAACCAGTGAACTGGACCTTCCTCGCCATCGGGTTGGTGGTGCTCTTCACGGGGTTCCGGGTGGTGACGAGCCAGAATCTGGTTCACGCCGCTCTCTATCTGGTCGGCGCCCTGGGCGGGAGCGCCGGTCTGTTCCTGCTCCTCTCCGCGGAGTTCGTGGCCTGGGTCCTGGTCCTCGTCTACATAGGCGCCGTGGTGGTGTTGTTCCTCTTCGGGATCATGATCACCCGGGCGCCGACCGGTCTCGATGAGGGACTCGACTCGGAGAAGAAAGCCTGGCCGGCGCTGCTCTCACTGGCGGTGTTCGTCGCCCTGGCGTGGGGCTCGATCGAGGCGTTCGGGGACAACCCTGTGGTGACGGCCGGCACTCCCACCGCCACCGAGATCCTCGGTGAGTCGCTCCTGGGTCGATTCGTGATCCCGTTCGAGATCGTCGGTTTCGTGCTGCTCGCCGCGCTCGTCGGCGGGATCACTCTGGCGAGACGTGACCTGACCCCGTTGGAGGAAGAGGAGAGGAGCTCGGTATGAGGGCTCGCCGTACACCGAGCACCGAAGGTGCGAGGCCATGATCGCCAATCAGTTCCTCATCCTCGCTGCCGGCCTGTTCGCCATGGGCGTCTACGGCCTCCTGGTGCGTCGGAACATCGTGCTCATCCTCCTATCGGTCGAGTTGATGCTCAACGCGGTCAACATCAACCTCGTCGCCTTCGAGTCGATGCTCAACACCCCCGCTGCCCTGGGTCAGGTGTTCGCCATCTTCGTGATCACCGTCGCCGCGGCCGAGGTGGGGATCGGGCTGGCCATCGTCTTGATGATCTTCCGCAACCGCCGCTCTGCCAACGTCGACGAGCTCAGCCTGATGAGATGGTAGGGGAGGGGGGATGTTGCACTCACTGACGATCCTCGCCGCCGAGGAATCCGCTCGCAGCTTCGGTGACGGAGGGTGGTGGGCCGACACTGCCGGGATCATGCTGGTTCTGCCCTTCGTTGCCTTCGGGCTGATCCTCACCTTCGGCAAGCGCCTCAAGTATCAGGGAGGGGAGATCGCGGTGGCTGCACTGGCCGTCAACCTGGTCTGGGCCACCGCCCTTTTCGTCGCCAACATGACCGGTGGGATCGTCTCTCAGACGACCTTCGAGATCGCCCGTATCGGCAGTGGCCTGGTCTTCGAGTTGGGGTGGGTGGTCGACGGCCTGTCGATCATGATGTACTTCCTGGTCAACTTCGTCGGTCTGCTGATCTTCATCTATGCCCTCGGCTACATGAAGGGCGACGTCAGGGTTCCCTGGTTCTTCGCCGCCTTCTCGCTCTTCGCCGGGGTGATGCTCATCCTCGTCGGCGCTCCCAACCTGGTGCAGCTCATCATCGGGTGGGAAGGGGTCGGGCTGGCGAGCTACTTCCTGATCGGCTTCTACTGGGACGACCTCGACAACGTGAAGGCGGGCAACAAGGCCTTCTTGACCAACAAGGTCGCCGACGTGGGGCTGGTCCTCGGAGCGATACTGATCGGGGTCAGCCTCGGCAGCTTCGACTTCGCCGCCCTCGACCTCGCCGCAGTCGACGGCAGCGAAGCCCTGGCCGGTGTAGCGGTGGTGGGCGGGCTGCTTCTGTTCTTCGGGGCCATGGGCAAGAGTGCCCAGGTCCCGTTCCACATCTGGCTACCCGACGCCATGGCAGGCCCGACCCCGGTCTCGGCCCTCATGCACGCGGCGACCATGGTCACCGCCGGCATCTACCTCATGGCGCGGACCTTCCCCCTGTTCCAGAACCTCGCCCAGGAGACGCGGGGGTGGATGGTGGCCATCGGCGCCATCACCCTGTTCGCCATCGGCCTCCTCGCCCTGGTCGCCGACGACATCAAGAAGGTGCTCGCCTACTCGACGGTCTCCCAGCTCGGGTACATGATGACGGCCGTCGCCGCCGGCGGATACACGGCGGGCCTCTTCCACCTCTTCACCCACGCCTTCTTCAAGGCGCTTCTCTTCCTCGGTGCCGGGTCGGTGATACATGCCGTCCACTCCAACAACATGAGTGACATGGGGGGCCTGCGCAAGCACATGCCCACCACCTATTGGACGTTCGTGGTCGGTTCCCTGGCCCTCGCCGGGATCTTCCCGCTCGCCGGCTTCTGGTCGAAGGACGAGATCCTGGCGACGCTGCAGGTCGAGGGCTATACCGCCTTCATGTGGATCGCCATCGCCGGCGCCTTCGTCACCGCCTTCTACATGGCCCGGGCAGTGGCGCTCACCTTCCACGGCACATACAGGGGCCACGGGGAGCCTCACGAGTCGCCCAAGGTCATGACCCGGCCGATGATCGGATTGGCCATCCCCGCCATCCTCTTCGGCCTGCTCAACATCCCCGGCGTCTCCTGGCCCGTGATCGGCAACTTCACCGACTGGCTCGGCGTGCGCGTGGTGGCCATGGGCGATCATCACCCCGAGGCGATCGACTTCGCTCTGGCCGGGATCGGGCTCCTGGCCGCCCTGGCCGGGCTGGTCCTGGGATGGATGATCTGGTCGAAGGATCGTCCCACCCAGCGGCAGAGAGACCGGTTCTTCGTGCCGGTGCTCTACCCGCTGCTGCAGCGCAAGTACTACGTGGACGACGCCGCCCTGGGTCTGGTCGGGGTCACCGCGGGCCCACTGGCCCGGTTCGTCGATTGGACCAACACCTACATCATCGACGGGATGATCAACGTCACCGGTGCCGCCACCAAGTCCCTCGGAGGTTTCGTCTACAACGGGCTCGACCAGCTCGGTGTGGACGGGATCTTCAACGGTCTGTCGGCGGGAGCGGACAGCGCCGGCGCGGCTCTACGCAAGATCCAGACCGGCCGGGTCCAGCAGTACGCTGCCGGCTTCATCGCCGGTGCTCTGATCCTCGTAGTCCTGTTCGTCTTCGTGATCTAGATGTCTACTGAGAGAGGCTGAAGCAATGGAATGGATAGAGACCTGGGGTCTGACGGTCACCGTCTTCCTCCCCGTGGTGGGCGCCCTCCTCCTCGGGTTCATCAAGCGGGACAACGAGGACGCCCTCAAGGCGACCGCCCTCACCGTCTCCGTCCTCGCCTTCCTGGCGTCTGTCGCCGTGGTCGTCGGATTCGACTTCAGCGGCCGTGCCTACAACACCTATCAGTTCGAGGTCAACGAGACCTGGATCGGCGCCATCAACTCCAACTACCACGTCG
>CAZYCX010000114.1:0-5001 GCA_964645875.1 uncultured Acidimicrobiaceae bacterium | reverse complement strand
CCCCCGGTTCCCCTCGCTTTCCTAATGCACCAGGGCCGGATATCCGTCCCCCGGGCGCGCGGAACGGATGCCCGCGAAGCAGCGGCGTTTCTATGCGCCCCAGGGCCGGTATACCGGCCCCACAGCATTAGGAAGCAGATTCACCCCCGATGCCTAACGCCGCCTCGGCGGCGTCCAGGGTCTGGCCGCCCCTCAGAACCGGGGCGAACAGGTCTCCGTAGCGCTGGAGCCGATCCCAGACGTTCACGATGGTGAAGTCCCCGTTCTCGACCGGGCCAACCTCCTCCCAGGTGAGGGGCACCGCGACGGGGGCTCCGGGACGGGGTCGGATCGAGTAGACCGAGGCCACGGTCTGGCCGAAGGCGTTGCGGTTGTGGTCGACGAACACCTTGCCCTTCCGTTTCGGCTTGTCCCACTCCATCGTGATGTCGTCGGGGTTGGCCGCGGCCAGGTACTCGCCGACCTCGCCGACGAAGCGGCGCACCCGCGAGTGGGGGTGGACCGGGTCGAGGGGGACATAGACGTGGAGCCCGCGCGCCCCGGACAGTTTGGGATGGCCCACCAGGCCGAGCTGGTCCAGCGCCAGCTTCAGCAACTGCGCCGCTGCGGTCACCTGGTCCCAGGATGCCCCTTCGGCGGGGTCGAAGTCGAAGATGGCGTAGGTCGGCTTGTCGAGGTCCTCCATCCTCGAGTGGAAGGGGTGGAACTCGATGCAACCCATGTTGGCGAACCACATGAGGGCCTCCTCGGAATCGGCGAGGAGGAAGTCGATGATCCCTCCCTGGGAGTCGGAGACGACCGGTGTGGTTCTCATCCAGTCGGGTTGGTGGCCCGGGGCGCGCTTCTCGTAGAAAGACTGGCCGGCAATCCCGTCGGGATACCGCGCCATCGAGATGGGACGGCCGGCGAGATGGGGCAGCAGCAGCGGGGCAACCGAGACGTAGTACTGGATCAGGTCGCCTTTGGTGTATCCGGAGTCGGGGAAGAACACCTTGTCGATGTTGGAGAGTGTGATCGGCCGGTCCACGGCGCGGGGAACGAACCTCTCCCCCTCCCTGGTGACTTCGACGGAGGACGGAAACCCGGCGTCCGCCGAGGCGAGCCGGCGGCCCTCCCGTCTGGACGCGACCCCGGCCATTGCCTCCCGCACCTGGTCCCAGATCAGCCGGTGACTCTCGCTGTCCCGTGCCTCGGAGATCAGGACCATCGACATTCCCACCTCCTCGACGGCCTCCACCAACGGACGCACCCGCAGGGTCCCCTCGCCGTAGGCGACGTGTCTGATCTCACCGGCGTCTCCGAACTGGTTGTCGGAGAACTGGACCTGGAGCGGCGAGATCATCCAGCCGGGGAAGTTGTCCTTCACGAACGAGAGCACCGACGCGAACGCCTCCTTGGAGGTGAGACCACCACCGGTCATGGCGTGGATGTGCGCCCAGTCGACCACCGGCCGCACGAAGGCATACTCCGCGGCGAGCTGGGCGATGTCGCCGAGACTGCCGAACTGGCTTCGCTTGCCGGCCGTCTCGAGCCCGAGCCCGACCCCGAGCGTCTCCACCTTGGGTGCGATGAGGTCGATCCGCGACCTGATCCGGTCCATGAGCACCGCCGGGTCCTCGTCATAGGTGGACCCGGGGTGGGCGACGATGACAGGCGCCCCGAGCCAGTGACCCAGCTTCATGGTGTGCTCGATGGCATAGACCGACTGCTTGCCCTTGTCCTCCTCGGGGATGGTGAGCCCGGCGAAGTAGGGGGCGTGCACCGAGAGCCGGATGTCGCGCTCGGTGGCGAGGACACCAAACGACTCGCAACGCTTCTCCTTCCAGGGGAACCCTCCGGTGAACGGGAGCTCCAGCGCCCGATGTCCATCTTCGACCAGCCGGTCCAGGAAGACGGCGTCGTCGACGTCGTCGGGTGGCAGGTCGGAGATGCCGAAGCGCAACGTGGTCATGCGGGCGAATCCTGCCAGGCTTAACGTGGCAGACCATGTCAGGCGCAGACATCCTCCGCGGCAAGCACGTCATCCACGGCTTCTGGTCGGTGACCGGCGATCAGGCGGTGGTCGACAGCGCAGCGTCGGCGCGGCCCGACTTCATCGTGGTGGACACCCAGCACGGGGTCGACCTGGGCCGGGTTGATGGCTCCCTGTTCACGGTGATGGCCAACTACGGGGTGACCGGACTGGTGCGGGTGGAGTCGATCGACCCCGGCCGTATCGGCCGTGCCCTCGACCTGGGTGCAGCCGGCATCGTGGTGCCTTTGGTGGAGTCGGCCGAAGACGCGGAGCGTGCGGTTCATGCCACCCGGCACGCCCCGCGCGGCGGAAGGTCGTATGGGATGCAGACGAGAAGGGTCGATCCCTTCGACGAAGATTCGTACGTTGTCATCCAGGTGGAGACGGCCCGGGCGGTGGAGAACATCGACGACATCGCCGCGGTCGATGGTGTCGACGCCCTCTACATCGGCCCCGCGGACCTTGGCCTGGGTCTCGGGGGTGATCCCGCTCCCGACGTCGACGATGTCTTCGACGGGACCCACCCGAACGCCGCCGCCTTGGCCGAGGTGTTCCGGGCGGTGGTGGCCGCCGCCGAGTCCAACCAGATCGTCCCCGGGCTCCACACCGCGACCGGCCGTCGCTCGGCGCGCGCCGTTGAAGAAGGTTTCCGCATGACCTCGGTGGCCGTCGACCTGGGCCTGATCGGGGTGGGACTGCGCGAGCAACTCGCGGCAGTGCGGGACGTCTCCGACTGATCAGGCTCGGCCGGCCCAGACTCCAACCGGCCGGAACTCGAGGGACACATCGACCAGGATCACCTCCGTCGGCTCCACCGCAGTGACCGTGAGCACGTGGGGGCCGAAGACCTTGGCGGCGTCACCGCCACGAACTTCCTCCTGGTCGAAGGTGGCCCTTCCGTCGATCACGTACACATATCCCCCACGTTCCTCGGCGAAGTCGTGGTGAAGCATCGTCTCGGGCTCGAGTCGGCTCACCAGGACGCGTGCTTCCTGTGACAGGTCGAGACCGTCCTCGTCTTCGGGCCCCATGATCTGAAGCCAACGGTCGGTCCGGTCCTCGGTGGTGTACTGGCGTTGCTGGACCGAGGACTCCAGCCCTTCCTCGCTGGGGAGGATCCAGAACTGGATGAAGCGCATCCCCTCCTCGTTGGATCCGTTCCGCTCGGAGTGGAGCGCCCCTTCGTGGGAGAAGCGCATCACCTGGGCGGCTCCGGGCTCTAGCAGTCCCCCGTTGCCCAGGGAGTCGGCGTGCTCGAAGTCGCCTTCGACCACGTAGGTGAGCGATTCGATGTCCCGGTGGGGGTGCATCGGCCACACCGCCCCGGCGACGATGCGATCGTCGTTGAACACCCTCAGCGGGCCTACCCCCATCTGCTCGGGGTCATGGTATTGGTCGAACGAGAAGTGCCAGCGGGCGTTGAACCACCCGCCGTCGGCCTCGTAGATCGCTTCGTCGCGCCGAATCTCCAACACAGTCACCTCCTGGGGTCCCGGAACCTATCCGGGAGCCGGTGGGCTCAAACGCAGGTGGCCCGGGAGACCGGCCGGCGCGTCGGGTCAGCCCTCCTTGTCGCCCTTGATGACGGCCTTGACACCGTCCACGCTGCTGGCGGCGACATCGCGGACGGCGTGGACTGCCGACTCCCCGATCGCCCCGGCGGCTTCGAAAGCTCCGGTGGCTGCGGCCGAGGCCGCGTCTTCGACCGCCAGCCCCACGTCCTTGGCTCCGCCGATGGCGCCTGAGATGGCGCCTCTGGTGACATCACCGACATCGGCTCCGACCTCGCCGGCTCCCCTCACCAGGCCCTTCGCGGTGTTGCGTACCGCACCCAGGGCGTCGGCGCCGATCGACTCGGCACCCTTGATGGCGCCGGAGACGGTGTTGGACGAGGCTCCGATGACGTCGCCTCCCACGTCCTTGACACCCTTGATCGTCGACTGACCCAGCGCCGCCGCCCCTTCGGCCACGCTGACGCCGGTGTCCTTGGTCGCGGTGATGAGACCCTCCGCGATCCCGCCGGCAGCGGAAGTCACGTCTCCACCCACGTCGGAGGTCCCCTTGATCGCCGCTCTCACGATGTCCGAGATGGTGCCGACGGTGACGGTTGCTATCTCTCCGACACCCTCGACGACCCCGATGACGACGCCTTTCAAGGTGTCGAATGTCCCGGTTCCGACCTCCCCGACGGCTGTCACCGCTCCTTTGACCACGTCGCCCGTGGTGGAAGCAACGGCGCCGGCGACGTCACCTGCGCCGCGGAGGGTCCCGACGACTGCATCCTTGGTCGCGTCGGCCGCGCCCTGCACTACTTCTCCGGCACCTCTGAGTACTCCTACGACGGAGTCCTTGATCCGGGCACCGAGTCCATTCTCGCTCATGATTTCTCCTTTGGGGCGCCGCTCAACGGCGCCACCTGTATACGGACTGGACTCTTGAACCTACACACATGCCCGGGAGTGTGCCGTAGAGCGGACCAGAGAACCCCCCCTCGCGAGGTGCGTCAGGATGCTTGCTTGTCTTTGCTGTTGGCGAGTCGACGCAACCGGTGGGCGTGTTTCTGCTGAAGATACGCACCGGCTCTGAGGAAGGCTGCGAAGGACTTCAACTGGTCGATGGTGAAGGTGGCTAGAAGCTCCACTCCTTCGTCTTCGATCGGCCCCCATAGGGCAGAGATGTGCTGTGTGGCCTGTTCGGTGGGTTCGACCAAAACCCGCCGCCGGTCATCGTACGCAGAGAGTCTCAGATCGCTCCGATTCCGAGATCCCTCGACGCACGTCGAGGCGCCGATCCCGGGCGGGTGTGCCGAATGCGCGTGACTGCGCCAGAATGGGTTTGATCTGGTGCATCGGAGAGGTTTCCTGCTGCACCGGGAGGTGAACATGGCAGAGACATTGGAACATAGAGACAAGATCCAGCGCAGCTTGGAGGACATCCATAGGTCGTTGGTGGCGGTGTCGACGAAGCTGGCACAGCTTCACCTCGAC
>CAZYCX010000113.1:0-5031 GCA_964645875.1 uncultured Acidimicrobiaceae bacterium | reverse complement strand
CCATCCGCGCCAGCAGAGCCGGTGAGATCTCAGACAGCTCGAGATTGTTGCCCTGGGCGTGATGGAACGAGTCGGTGGGCGTCTGACGGCACAATGACCCGAGATGCGATCGAGAGAGGACGGTTGAGGCAATGACGGTCATGGAGTGGCTGTTGGATTCCGATCCGGCGATTCGTTGGCAGGTCATGCGCGACCTGAATGGCGAACCAACTGACGTCGTGAGCTCTGAGCGTGCACGTGTCGCCGTAGAGGGCTGGGGCGCGCAGCAACTCGCGCTGCAGGATGCCGACGGCGGATGGGACGGTGGAACCTATCGTCCGGGCTGGGTCGATGAGTCGAAGCCATTCTTCGACGCGTGGACGGCGACACATTTCTCCCTTCAAACCCTGCGAGACCTCGGTCTGGAGCCTGATAGCCCCGAGGCACGCCACGCCATCTCGCTCGTTCGCGAGAACGTCCGATGGGACGTCAACGATGCCCTGTATTTCGACGGCGAGACGGAGCCATGCATCAACGGCATCGCGCTCGCGATCGGTGCCTACTTCGGCGAGGCCGTCGACAGAATCGTCGACCGCCTCTTGAGCGATCAGCTCGACGACGGGGGCTGGAACTGTTGGGCCGAGTACGGAGCGACAGTGTCGTCGTTCCACACCACGATCTGTGTGCTCGAGGGGCTGCTGGCATGGCAACACGCCGGGGGATCATTGGAGGCGGTGGTGGCCGCTCGCTCGAGCGGCGAAGAGTACCTCCTCGAGCGAGGTCTGTTCCGTGCTCGCTCGACCAAGCAGATCATCGACCCGAGATTCACCATGTTCTCTTTCCCCACCCGCTGGTACTACGACGTGCTCCGCGGCCTCGACTATCTCCGGTCGACTGGTGCGGCCCTCGACCAGCGGTGCGATGAGGCCATCGACCTGGTCGTAGCCAAGCGCGATGGCGCCGGCCGATGGCCGCTGGAGAACACGCACCAAGGTCCAACGCACTTCGAGATGGAAGGACCTGACGGCTTTCCCAGCCGCTGGAACACACTGCGGGCCATGCGTGTCTTGGATTGGGCGGGTAGTGGCTGACGCCCGGAGATTGGCTATTCGCCCTACGCCTCCGGCAGCCGCACCGAGCCGTCCTCGCCCATCTGCCAATAGGGGTTGTGGGCGATCTCCCAGGGATGGCCGTCGGGGTCGATGAACACGCCCGAGTACCCGCCCCAGAAGGTGTCGGCGGGCTCTCTGCCGATGGTGGCGCCGGCTGAGCGGGCCTCCTCGATCACCTCGTCGACCTCGTCACGAGTGCGGGTGTTGTAGGCGAGAGTGACCCCGCCCCATCCGCCGGAGTCGGCGACGGTGCTGTCCTCGGCGAGGCTCTCCCGGTCCCACAATCCCACGACGATGCCTCCGGCCTGGAAGAAGGCGACGTCCTCGGTCGATTGACCACTCTCCTCCCAGCCCATCGTCCGGTAGAAGCGGCGTGAGAGCTCGAGGTCGGTGACACCGAGGGTCACCAGGCTGAGCCGTTGTTCCATGGAAGTGAGCCTATCCGGCGAAACAACCCCAGAACCCGTTCTCCACCTCGAGGTCTCCGAGAGGCAACGTCTCACCACCGTCGCGCTGCGCTTCCAGAGATGTGAGTCGCGCCGTCGCCGGCCCGCAGTCACCGGCGGGCGGGAGCCCCGTGATCACGATGGTTCCCATCACGGTCCAGGTCTGTTCGACGTCCGGGATGGGCTCGCCAGGTTCGAGGACGTCGTCACACCAGTTGGCGAACAGGTCGGAGCCGAACTGGAGCTCGGCTCGCCAGACGTCGCCCTCGAGCGACGACGACTCCGGGACGTCTCCACTCTGGGCGGCCTCGAAGTCGTTGAATGTGATAAACAATCCTGCCGTCTGTTCTCCGTTGCCGAGGTAGAACCCGATACCGCAGCCGTGCTCCTCGGTGAGCTCGGGGGGCTGGGTCGGGGCGGATCTGTCCTGGCTGCATCCGACCGTCACGAGGAAGAGACCGAGGCAGACGAGGGTTGCTTTCATCCTGCTTGGACGATCGAAGATGCCATGGGGTTCCACCGATGTCTCCTACGGTCGCGACCTGTGGATGTCGAGAGTGTCGTGCGCGCAGTGTTCGACGAGGGCTGGAACGACCAGCGATTCGAGAACGTCGAGGCGTACTTCGAGGAGAGCTTCTCGTTTCACATCGGCGGAGACTCACGCCCGACGACGGTGGACGAGTTGCGGACGATCGTGAGGCGTTGGCACGAAGGATTTCCGGACTTGCGGTTCGACGTTCATGCCGTCGTAGCCTCGGGCGACCGTGCCGCCGTGCATGCAACGTTGCGCGGGACCCACCTGGGCCGCTGGGGCGATCTCGATCCGAGCGGGCGTTCGATGGCAGTGGAGCACATGTTCTTCTTCAGGCTCGAGGACGAGCGGATCGTCGAGGTCTGGGAGCTCCTGGAGCGCGATGAGATGCGCCGACAGCTCAGCGAAGGGTGATTCGCACGGCGAATCGGTTCTATCTCCACGGAGTCCGCCCATTAGCCTCAACAGGGAACATGACCAGGAACATCCCCGACAAGCCAGGCCTTGAAGGGCTCGAGACGAAGTGGGACGAGCGCTGGGAGAGTGACGGCACCTACCGCTTCGACGTCACCAAGACCCGCGACGAGATCTTCGCCATCGACACCCCGCCGCCAACGGTGTCCGGATCGCTCCACATGGGCTCGGTGTTCGGGTATGTCCAGACCGACGCCCACGCCCGCTACCGCCGCATGTCGGGCAACGAGGTCTTCTACCCGATGGGGTGGGACGACAACGGGCTGCCCACCGAGCGCCGGGTCCAGAACTTCTACGGCGTCCGCTGCGATCCGGCCCTTCCCTACGACCCGGACTTCACCCCTCCGGAGGAGCCCCAGGACCCGCCGCTGTCGATCAGCCGACGCAACTTCATCGAGCTGTGCCACATCCTCACCGACGAGGACGAGAAGGTCTTCGAGAACCTGTGGCGGACCCTCGGCCTCTCGGTCGACTGGAAGCAGAGCTACGCCACCATCGACGACCACAGCCAGAAGACCAGCCAGAAAGCCTTCCTCAACAACCTGGAGCGGGGCGAGGCGTACTCCCAGGATGCCCCGGTCCTTTGGGACATCGACTTCCAGACCGCAGTCGCCCAGGCTGAGCTCGAGGACCGGGAGAAGGGCGGGGCTTACCACAAGATCGCGTTCCGCAAGCCCGATGGCTCCCCGGTCCACATCGAAACCACCAGGCCCGAGCTGATCTGCTCTTGTGTGGCCCTGGTCGCTCATCCCGAAGACGAGAGGTACCAGGAACTCTTTGGAACCTCGGTCACCACACCGCTGTTCGGCGTCGAGGTGCCGGTCGTGTCCCACGAGCTGGCCGATCCGGAGAAAGGCACCGGTGTCGCCATGATCTGCACGTTCGGAGACACCACCGATGTCACCTGGTGGCGTGAGCTCGACCTCCCCACCCGGGCGGTCATCCAACAGGACGGCCGTCTCCAGGAAGAGGCTCCCGAGTGGCTCACCGGTGAGGGAGCCTTCGCCTACTCGGAGATCGCCGGGCTATTCGCCAACCAGGCCCGGCGCAAGATGGCCGGGATGCTCGCCGAGTCTGGCGACCTCGACGGGGAGCCACGTCAGGTCATGCATCCGGTGAAGTTCTACGAGAAGGGCGACCGCCCCCTCGAGATAGTCACCAGCCGCCAGTGGTATATCCGAAACGGAGGCCGTGAGGAGAAGCTGCGCAAGGAGCTACTGGTCAGGGGTGAGGAACTGGACTGGGTCCCCGAGTTCATGGGGATTCGCTACCGGCACTGGGTCGAGGGCTTGACCGGCGACTGGCTCATCTCGCGCCAGCGCTACTTCGGTGTGGCGATCCCACTCTGGTACCCCGTGACCGAGGACGGTGACATCGACTACGAGAACCCGATCGTCCCCCCGGACGATCGGTTGCCCGTCGATCCCAGCTCGGACACGCCGGATGGTTTCGAGGAGTCCCAGCGCGGGCAACCGGGAGGATTCTCCGGCGACCCCGACATCATGGACACCTGGGCCACGTCGTCGCTGACTCCACAGATCGCGGGCCACTGGGTCGACGATCCCGAGTTCTTCGCCAGGGTCTTTCCCATGGACATCCGGCCCCAAGGGCCCGAGATCATCCGAACCTGGCTGTTCTCATCGACCGTCCGGTCGCACTTCGAGCACGGGACCATTCCCTGGCACACCGCCACGATCAACGGGTGGATACTCGATCCCGACCGCAAGAAGATGTCGAAGTCGATCGGGAACGTGGTCACGCCGATGCCCCTCATCGAGGAGTACGGACCGGAGGCGGTGCGGTACTGGGCGTGTAACGGACGACCGGGGGTCGATACCGCCGTCGACTACGGCGTGATGAAGATCGGACGTCGTCTCGCCATCAAGATCCTCAATGCCTCCCGATTCGCTCTGAGCTTCTCCGACACCGACATCGATCCCACCGAGATCACCGAGCCACTCGACCGTTCGATGCTGGCGAGCCTGGCCGCCGCGGTCGAGGGCGCTACCGCTGCCTTCGACGAGTACGACTACGCCCGGGCACTCGAGATCGCCGAGAAGTCGTTCTGGAACTGGACCGACGACTACGTCGAGCTGGTCAAGAGTCGCGCCTACGACGACGGGCCCGGGGCTCCCTCCGCCCACGCCGCCCTCCAGTTCGCCCTGGGCGTCTACCTGCGTCTCTTCGCCCCGTTCTTGCCCTTCGTCACCGAAGAGGTGTGGAGCTGGTGGAAGGAAGGATCGGTCCATCTCTCGTCGTGGCCGACAGTCGACGAGATGGAAGACCACACGGGAGAGCCTGGTGTGCTCGACGCCGTCTCCCGGATCCTCGGGGATATCAGGAGGGCGAAGTCGGACGCCAAAATGTCGATGCGGGCAGAGGTCGAGACCGTCAGCGTGACCGCGGCCCCGGCGCTGATCGAGGCCGCCAAAGAGGCGGAAGCGGACCTGGTCGCAGCCGGACGCGTCGGCTCGATCGACTACTCGGA
>CAZYCX010000112.1:0-5057 GCA_964645875.1 uncultured Acidimicrobiaceae bacterium | reverse complement strand
CCGCGAACCCAGGGTTGCAGGCCCCGCCCAGCGAAGTCCAGCGCCCTCAGTTCAAACGGCGAGTGCCGCGACCCGCCGCTCACACCGCGACTCTCGTCTGACGTCTGGTGACCGCCCCGGCGGCGATCAGGATGAGGACGGCGGCGACGGTGGCGAAGTTGGCCAACCAGTGATAGCCGACCATCTCCTTGACGAACCCGGAGGAGAACGCGGCGACGGCTCCGAGGGCGCTCATCGCCACGTCGGCCAGCCCTTGTGCTCCGGTTCTCTCCTCGAGGGGAAGGCTCTCGGTCAGCAACGCCGAGCCGGCGATGAGGGCGAAACTCCAACCCAGCCCGAGCAGGAACAGGCCGATGAACGCCAGCAGCGGGACATACCCGGAGACGACGGCAGTGACCGTCCCCATGGCGAGGATGGCGGCGCCGAGGGCGACCGTCTTGACCCGGCCGAACTTATCGGCCCACCGTCCCACCAGCGGCGAGAGACCGAACATGCCGAGGACGTGGACCGAGATCACCAGCGTCGACAGGTCGGCATGGCCGTGGTCCCGCATGTGGAGCGGGGTCATGGTCATCACCGCCACCATGGCCATCTGGCTCACCGCCATTGCGACGACGGCCAGTCTCGCCAGCGGGTTGGGCCAGATCGCCGCCCAGGAGCGACGGAGCCCGCGCAACGGGTTCTGGAAGGGGGCGTCGGGGGCGACGCCTCCGGCCATCTCCAGCGGGTCGGGCCGGAGGAAGCGGGCGGTGATGCCGGCGGCGAGAGCGAAGCCGACCAAGGACAGGAACAACGGGCTGACCCACTGGTTCATGCCCAGGCCCACCCCGACCCGATTGGCCCATGGCGCGGCGGCGGGGCCGACGACGGCGCCGATGGTCCCCACCCAGACCACCATGGCGATCGACCGAGCCCGCTTGTCGTCATCGGCGAGGTCGGCGGCGGCGAACCGGCTCTGCAGGTTGGAGGCGTGGGATACGCCAAACACCGCCAGGCCCACGACGAGCAGCCAGAACAACTGGAGCTGGCCAGCGACCACGGCGACCGCGGTGCCGACGATGGCGATCAGGTATCCCAGGGTGAGGGCACGTCGGCGGCCGAGACGCTTGGCACGCAGGGCCAGCGGGGTAGCGGCGGCGGCCGTCCCCAAAGTGGCCGCGGCGGCGGGGAGACCGGCGAGCAAATCGCGTCCGGTGATCTCGGCGGCGAGCAGGCCGATGACGGCGACGGCGGCGACGAATCCGGCGTAGGCCACCGCCGAGGAGGCCATCAGGGTGGATACGGCGCGCTTCTGGGCCTGTTCCCGATTCACGGAGCGAAGATAGCGGCTCCGGTCGGGAACGCCCTCGTCTCGGAAGGTCGTGAACCCAGGGTTGCAGGCCCCGCTCAGCGAAGTCCAGCGCCCCGAGATGGTGAGGGGCCCCACCCGAGTGGGAGAGCGGGCCCAGTAGGAGGGACTAGTCCAGATGTTGCTCTCTGCGAATGGACCTTCAGCCGGTCGACCTCGGGGTTACGGTGAGATCACGTGGAGGCGGAGCAAGGTCCGATGGAGGCTCAGACGTGCAATGGGCGGGGGTGCCGATGATGGCCCCCGACCTCTGGCAATACTCGTTGTTCGCCACCGCCCTGTTGGCCGGGCTGGCCGTCTTCCTCTGGGCCCTGGTGGTGGTCTGGCAGGTGACCAGGGCGAGATTGCGGGACAGAGGTCTCGAGTCTCGATCCGCAGGCCCAGCACAGAGTTGACCTGACTTCAGTCGAAAGTCTCGACGCCCTCGGCCTCCCCGCCCTCCTCCTCGTCTGCGTACGGCCCGTCGGGAGTGGGCCACATCTTCTCGATCTCGGCGTTGAGCTCGGCACCCACCAGCAGGGAAACGGCGCTGAGATAGATCCAGAGCAGCAGCACCAGCGGGGTGCCGAAGAGACCGTACGGGGAATCCGGCTCCACGAACCGAAGCGCGTAGAACCGGAGACCGCTCGACGCCGCCAGCCAGACGACGAAAGCCAGGATCGCACCGGGGAAGTCACGCCGCCAGGCGGTTCGCACCGGAGGGACGACGTGATACACCCAGGTGAGAAGGGCCAGACCCATCACGACGACCGCCGGGTAGTAGAGGATGGTCCAGACCAGGTCGAAGATGTCGGCGAGGCCGTAACGATCCGCCAACGCCGCTCCCGCCCGGGGACCGACCACCAGCAAGGGAAGCAGGATGGCTGCGGTGAGGACGCCGGCGAAGGTGAGGCCGAGCCCGAGGAGGCGGTGCTGCCACCAGGTGCGCCGGTCCTCCAGGTCGTAGGCGATGGTGACCGCCCGGATTATCACCCGCAGCGCCCTCGACCCTGACCAGAGGGCGAGCACTGCCCCGATGGAGAGGATGTCGGCTCTCCCCCGCTCCAACAGGCTGTCCACCGCGGGACGGACGATGTCCTCCATCGTGGAAGGGGTGAGGACCGTGGCGGCGGCGGACACGATCCAGAGACGGACCTCTTCGACCGTCTCCGCCCCGAACAGCTCACCGGTATAGCCCACCGCTCCCAGACCCACGAGGAGCAGCGGGGGAAGGGACAACAGGATGTAGAAGGCCACCTCGGCAGCGAGACCGGGGAGCCGGTCTTCGATCGAGTCACGAACGGTTCGGAATCCGAGAGCCCAGACGGCCCCCAACCCGGTCTTCTCGGTCTCCTCGTCAGGGACTACCTGTCGCAGTCGGTCCACTCCCGGCACCGTAACTGTCTCGGGTAGTACCGGTAGCCTCCCCGGTAGTGAACACCTGCCCGGCCTGCGGAGAGGACAGCGCGGCTGACGCCCGGTTCTGCTCCCGGTGCGGGACACCGCTCGAAGACGGGACCAGGGTCGCGGCGGAATCCCGTGAGCAGGTCTTCTCCACCCTGCGCGGGGAGGAGCGGCTGGTCACCGTGGTCTTTGCCGACATGAGCGAGTCCGTCCGACGCACCAGCGGCCTCGACGCCGAGGAGGCCACCGGGCTGGTCAACCCGCTGTTGGAGACCATGGTCGAGTTGATGACCCGCTATGGCGGCCGCATCGACCGGTTCCTCGGAGACGGGATCCTGGCGGTGTTCGGCGTCCCGGCGGCCCACGAGGACGACCCGATTCGGGCGGTGTGGGCCGCTCTGGAGCTGCGGGAGCGTGCCGACGAGCTGGGATTGCCGGTCACCGTCGGAGTGAACACGGGCCGGGTCTACTTCGGGCCGGTTGGCTCGAGCGTCCACGAGGAGCTGACCGTCATGGGCCCAACGGTCAACCTGGCTGCCCGCTTCCAGTCGGCCGCCTCCGCCGGCGAGGTGATCGTCGGCGCCTCCACCGAAGCCCAGACTCGTGCCGCCTTCTCGCTGACCGCGGTGACCCTCGCCATCAAGGGGATCGCCGAGCTGGTGACGGCGTTCCGGGCCGAGCGTCTGCTCGACCACCCGGACAGGGTGCGAGGTATCGCCGAGTTGGAGACCCGACTGGTGGGACGGGAAGCCGAGCTGGAGCGGCTCATGGAAGCTCGTTCCAGAGGTGGGGCCGTCGCCCTGGTCGGTGACGCCGGGGTGGGCAAGTCCCGGCTCGCCGCCGAGCTTCACGCCGCGGTTTCGTCAGACGATGGCGAATGGCTGGAAGGGCGCTGTCTCGAGATCTCCCAGGCCACGCCTTATGCCCCCTTCCAGGAACTGTTTCTCCGCCACCTCAGCTCCGCCGACCCGCTCCAGGCCCTGGAGCTGTCAATGCGGGAGCTGACGGAGGCCGGAGAGCTGGACGGGGACCGGGCCACGGACATCGGCCCCTTCCTCGCCTACCTGCTCGGGCTTGGCTGGGGTGACCGGCGGGATGCCGCGGTCACCGAAGCCGAGCCAGAGGTGCGCCACGGACTCACTGTCGACGCCGTCGCCACCTACCTGATCGCCCGGGCTCGGAGACGACCAATCGTGGTGCTCATCGACGACATCCACTGGGCAGACCCACTGAGTCTCGACATCGTGAGCCGACTCGCCACCGTCGGGTCGACCCAGATTCAGGTTCTGGCCACCTCACGTCCCCCCTCCAGTGCCTGGGCCGACACGGTGCAAGCCCCGTTCGAGGAGTTGACCCTGGGCGAACTCGACCGCGACCACGCCCGTGCGCTGCTCTCCGCCCTCCTCGACAAGGACGGAGTGTCCGGATCGCTGGCGGAACAGATCCTCGATCAAGCGCAGGGAAATCCGTTCTATCTCGAGGAGCTGATCCGCTCCCTCATCCAGAGGGGAGCCATCACCAGGGAGAACGGGGGCTGGGAGATGACCACCGATGACATCCCACTCGAGGTACCTCCCAGCGTGGAGGGAGTGCTGATGACGCGCTTCGACCGGCTCCCCGGGACCACCCGGCGGGCAGCCAAGGCCGCCTCGGTGCTGGGAATGGCGGTCGACGAATCGCTCTTCGCCGCCCTGGCCGGACCGGGTCTCGACGATGAGCTGGCCAACCTGGTGGGAGCCGGAATCGTCGAGCCCTCCGCAGGCGAGGGCTACGCCTTCGTCCACGCGCTGACCAGGGAGGCGATCTACATGAATCTCCTGCCATCACAGCGGGCTGAACTGCATGAGCGGGCCGCGGCGATCCTGGAGGATCTCCGCCCGTCGGCGGTGGAACGGATTGCCCATCACTACGAGAACAGCCGCAACGACCCGAAGGCGGTGGAGTTCTTGTGCCGGGCCGGTGAGCACGCCCTCGACGCCTTCACCACCGAGTCGGCCCGCAGCTACCTGACCCGGGGGCTGCACCGGGTAGAGAGTCTGGAGGAATCGGAGCAGCCGGGGTGGCGGGGCCGAATCCATGCCCGACTCGGTGAGTTGGCGGTCAGGCTCGCCGAACACGAGACGGCACAGAGCTCGCTGCGTGCCGCCCTCGCCGAGATGGATCCCGACCCATTGGAGCGGGCGAGGGTGTGGCGTCTCCTCGGTCAGAGCCACCGCCTCCAGCGGGAATACGACGAGGCACATCGCGTCTATGACCAGGCCGAGCAGACGCTGGCAGCCTTGGGTGAGGATCCGGTGGCGAAACGGGCGTGGGTCGACGTGGCGCG
>CAZYCX010000111.1:0-5337 GCA_964645875.1 uncultured Acidimicrobiaceae bacterium | reverse complement strand
CGATCGCCGACATCGAGAAGATGTTGACGTACTCGGCGAGGAAGAACATGGCGAAACGCATCCCTGAGTACTCGGTGTGGAAGCCTCCGACGATCTCCTGTTCCGCCTCCACGAGATCGAACGGAGCCCGGTTGGTCTCGGCGACGATGGCGATCATGAAGATGACGAACGCCACCACCTGTGGGAACACGTTCCAGCGAGGAACGATCCCGGCCCAGGTCCCATCCTGGCGGGCGACGATCTCGGCGAGGCTGAGGGTGCCACCCTCCCCCTGGGTGGCGGTGAACATCACCACGGCCACCATGGCCAGACCCATCGCCGCCTCGTAGGAGATGGCCTGCGCCGTCGCCCTGACTCCACCGATGAGCGGGTATTTGGAGCCCGACGACCAGCCGGCCAACACCACCGCGTAGACCGCCATCGACGACATGGCGAGGATGAAGAGCAGGCCGATGTTGAGGTCGGCCCCTTGCAGGGGGACCTCGTAGTCACCGATCGTGAACGGAGCGCCGAAGGGGACCATCATGAATATGAGAAAGGCTGGTATCACCGCCAGGAAGGGTGCGAGGAGGAATGTCGCCAACTCGGCCTTGCGCGGCGTGATCGACTCTTTGAAGAACAGCTTGAGACCATCGGCAACGGTCTGGAGGATTCCCCATGGCCCGGCGCGTTTGGGCCCGATGCGGCTCTGCATGTCGGCCACTATCTTCCGTTCCGCCCAGACATTGATCAACGTGGCCCCGAGGAGCAGCACGAACACGACGAGCACGCGGAGCAGGATGACCCCGACCTCGGCCCAGTTCATTCGCCACCCTCCTCGCCTGCCGGGATGACCTTCACCCTGGCCACGGCGTCGGTCCCGAGGGAGCCCCCGCCGACCTGGTTCATCGGGACGTAGACCACCCCGCGTGGAGTGTCGTGGTCGAGCACCGCGGCGAACACGCCCTCGCCGTGACTGGTCGTCACCTTGACCCACGCACCCGCCTTAACCCCGAGACCCGGTGCGTCGGAGGGGTTGATGCGGGCGATGGCCCCGGGAGCGAGCCGGTGCAGCGACGGGCAGTGGCGGAGACGCACTCCGTCGTCGTACATGGTCCGCGCCCGGTGCAGCGTGAACTCGGCACCTGGGGCCGCCGGCCCGTCGAGGACCACCGGGATGTGGTCGAAAGGCTGGTCTCCGTCGATGGGGACCATCACACCGTCACGGGCCTCCCACTCCAGGTAGTCATGGGTCACTCCGGAGTACAAGGGGAGGGTCTCGGAGACCTCCTTGGCGATCGTCTCGGCGGAGGCGAGGCCGAGCGCACTGTCCATCCGGGAGGCGATGTCGTCGATGATGGACCAGTCGGGACGGGCAGATCCGGGGGCGGGACGTAACCGGTTGACCTTCTGCACTCTCCCTTCGACGTTGGTGATGGTGCCCTCCTTCTCGGCGAAACCGGCTGCAGGGAGGATCACGTCGGCGTGGTTGTTGGAGTCGTTGTGGAAGAGGTCGATGGCGACGACGTACTCGGCGGCGCCGAGGGCGTCGACGGCGATGCGAGGATCCGGCATGTCGCGCAAAGGGTCGGCGCCCACCAGGACCAGGCCGCGGATTTCACCCGCATCCAGGCCCTCCATGATCTCTCTCGTGCCCTTTCCGGGACGCGCGGCGGCGACGCGGCCCGGGAGCAGGTCGGGAGCCAGGCCCATGTCGAGTGCGCCGAAGGTGTTGGCGCGGGAGTGGAGCGGCAGGATCTTGGCTGTTCCGGCCGTGTCCCGGACCGTGGCCGCGACCGACTCGGCGAGCCTGGGGCCGTCGGCGAGGCTGGCAATGCCCACGATGGCCACCACCCGGTCGGTGGTGAGATGCTCGAACACCTCCGGATGGGCGCCGCCGGCGAGCTCACGGAGGAGATCGAAGCCCCCTCCAGGTCGATACGTCAGCTTGTGGGTGACCCGGTCGTCGAGACCCGTTACGCGGGGGTGGACCACGACCAGGTCCTTGCCCAGCTCCTGAGCCGCTCTCCGCACCCGCAGGTAGAGGGTGGGATGCTCTTCTTTGAGGTCGGGGCCCCAGACCAGGATGGTGTCCGCGTCGTCGAGATCTGAGATCCGGGCCCGGTCGACGCTGGCGGCGAGGAAGTGGGCCGACAGAGAGTCGTCCATCCTGCAATCGACATTTGCCGTCTCCAGCACCTCTCGTGCGAACCTGGCCACGGCATAGGCGTCTTCGTTGGTCCCGCCTGCCCCACCGATCACGGCCAGGGCTTCGCCCCCGTCCTCTTCTTTGATCAGGCCGAGACGGGTGGAGACGATGTCGAGCGCCTCGGGCCAGTCGACCTCGACGAACTCGCCGTCTCGCTTGACCAGCGGTTGGCTGAGACGCTCCTCGGAACGCAGGTACTCGAAGCCGAAGCGGTCCTTGTCGGAGAGCCAACCGTGATTGGTGGCATCGTTGTCCACCCCGGTGTAGCGGAGGATCTCGTTCAGGCTGGCGTGGATCTCGATTCGAGGATGGGCGGTGTCGAACGTCGAGGAGCTCTCCACCTTCTGCAGATCCCATGGGCGCGCCCGGAACCGATAGGGCTTGGCGGTGAGGGCGCCCACCGGGCAGAGCTGGACGGTGTTACCCGAGAAATAGGAGGAGAACGGCAGGTCGGGGAACGTGTTGATCTCGGTCTTGTTCCCGCGGGCGATGAACTCGATGAGCGGATCTCCTGAGATCTCGTCCGAGAATCGAGTGCACCGGGCACAGAGGACGCATCGCTCCCGGTCAAGCAGCACCAGGTCGGAGATCGGGATCGGCTTCTCGAAGGTGCGTTTGATCTCTACGAACCGACTCTCTCCCGGACCGTAGGCCAGGGCCTGGTCCTGCAGCGGGCACTCCCCACCCTTGTCGCACACCGGGCAGTCGAGTGGATGGTTGATCAGGAGATACTCGAGGATCGCCTCCTGGGCTTTCTTCACCGTCGAGTTCTCGGTGTCGACCACCATGCCGTCACTGACCTGGTTGGTGCATGCAGTCACGATCATGGGGCCGCGTGGCGTGTCGATCTCGACCAGGCACATCCGGCACATCCCGACCGGATTCATCCGGGGGTGCCAGCAGAACCTGGGGATGTAGGTGCCCGTGTCCTGAGCCGCCTTGATCAGCAGCTCGCCTTCGGGCACCTCGTGCTCGACGCCGTTGATGGTGACATGGACGAGTTCGGTGCTCTCGCTCACGGTCCACCCACCCCGGGATCGATTACCTCTGGGGGACGACCCCCAGACCCCCGCTCGCTACTCGTGCCTGCCTGCACGCGTTCGGGGCGGTCACCCTCACGGGTCCCGCTGGAAGCTCCTCGCGCTCGAGGCTCGAATGGACATCCTCGGTTTGTGACGTGCTCGTCGACCTCTTCCCGGAAGTGGTCCCGGAGGGCGATGATCGGCGAGACGGCCGATGGGCCCAGGGGGCAGATGGTGGTCATCTTCGGGGGCCAGGCCAGGTCGATGCTGATCCCGTCGGAGACGTCGACGAGGAGGTCGAGGTCGACTGCCCGGCCCTGGCCGGTTTCGATCCGGCGCAGGATCATCTCCATCCAGGTGGTCCCCTCGCGACAGGGGGTGCACTGACCGCACGACTCGTGGGAGAAGAAACGGACCACCCGCTCGGCGGCCCGGATCATGCAGGTGTCCTCGTCCATGACGATGATCGCTCCCGAGCCCAACATCGATCCGGCACCGGCGGTGGCGTCCTTGGTGATCTCGAGATCGAGGTGCTGGTCGGGAACGAACCAAGGAGCCGAGGCGCCCCCCGGAATCCAGGCTTTGAGCTCCTTGCCGCCGCGGATGCCGCCTCCGATGTCGTAGATGAGCTGGCGCCACGTGATGCCGTGCGGGAGCTCGTAGTTACCGGGGTTGTTGACGTGCCCGGACAGCGACATCATGAAGGTTCCGGCGTCGTCGCTGTCGCTGACCTCGGCATACCCCTTGGCTCCCATGGCGAGGATATGGGGCAGGTTCGACACCGTCTCCACGTTGTTGACGATGGTCGGCATCATGTAGAGGCCCTTGGCGGCGGGGAAGTATGGGGGCTTGAGTCGAGGCTCTCCGCGCAGCCCCTCCAGGGAGTTGATGAGGGCGGTCTCCTCACCACAGATGTAGGCGCCGGCTCCGAGGTGGACGGTCACCTCGAGGTCGTAGTCCGAGCCGAAGATCCCCTTCCCGAGATATCCCTTTTCGTAGGCCTCGTCGATCGCGGCCTGGACCCGCCGCGCCGGCTTCGCATACTCGCCGCGGATGTAGATGAAGGCGTGATGTACCTCGTTGGCTACCGAGGTGATGATGATGCCGTCGATCATCTGGTGGGGGTCGCGCTCGAGGAGCTGACGATCCTTGAAGGTGCCCGGCTCGGACTCGTCGGCGTTCACCACCAGGTAGGAGGGACGGGCCGGGGCGAGGAAGCTCCATTTGAGGCCTGCCGAGAAAGCCGCTCCGCCACGACCGAGGAGACCGGACTCCTTGACCTCTTCGACCAGGTCGTCGCGGGTCATGGTCAGGGCTCGCTTGGCCTCGACGTAGCCGCCGGTGGCTTCGTATCGCTCGATGGTGTGCGAGTCGGCAGGATGCTCGGTCATCCGCTTGGTGACGAGGAGTGGGGTGGTCATCGTTCCGCTTCTCCACCCACGGTGCCCAGGGGCTCGAATGCGGGATAGGGGCCGACGGCGCCATCGGGCTCGGCGATGGCCCAGTCGAAGCTGCGCTTCTCCCCGAACAGCTGCTGCATCTCGTCGGTGTTGACCGCCTCCGGCTGGGCCTTCTTCAGCCACCGCACCAGCTCACGGCCCTTCTCGGGTGTGACCCCTTCGATCAGCTCGTAGTTGACCTGGACCGCGGGAGCTCCGCCACATGCGCCGATGCATTCGACGTGCTCCACCGAGACCAATCCCTCAGGATCGGTCTCGCCGTGGGGCACACCCGACTCGTCTTCGACCGCGTGGAGGACCTCGTCGCCACCGAGGAGCATGCAGGAGATCGAGGTGCAGCAGGAGATGAGAAAGCGGCCGGTCGGCTCTCGCTTGTACATGGTGTAGAAGCTCGCCACCGCCAGGACCTGGGCGGGTGTGATGTCACACCACTCGGCGACCTCCTCCATTCCCCCGTCGGTGAGGTGACCTTCCTCAGCCATCGCCAGGTAGAGCAGGGGCATGACCGCAGACCGCTTCTCCGGATACCGGGAGATGATCTGGCGGGCTCGCTCTTGGGTGGCCTCCGACCAGTGACTCATCGGGGCCGGAGAATAGGGAGTTTGGGTTTGGCTAGTGAAACCGGGAACAACCCCACCGTTTTCGCGCATCGAATGGCGCGCTTGCA
>CAZYCX010000110.1:0-5411 GCA_964645875.1 uncultured Acidimicrobiaceae bacterium | reverse complement strand
GGCGTCGGCTTGATCAGCCACGCACCAACGATCATGTTCGACGAGAAGACCCGCCTTGGGATCAACGACGGCAAGGAGATCAGCCTGGTCCCCGGTCTGGTGAGGCTCCGCAAGGTATTCGACCGTCTCCGGCCGGACACCATCGTCGTCATCGACTCGCACTGGGAGACCACGGTCGAGCATGTCCTCTCCGCCCACGAGCATCGCCGCGGTCACATGACCTCGTCCGAGTTGCCACGGGGGATGGTCGCCATCCCCTACGACTACGACGGCGACCCCGAGCTGGCCAAGCTGGCCGCCAAGATCGGCGACGAGATGGGAACCCCCACCCACGCCTCCCAGGACGACTACCTCCCCGTCTATTACGCCACGGTGAATCTCGTCCACTATCTGCACAAGGGGGAGAAGGTCGTGTCGGTGTCGGTGGTCCAGACCGGTGAGCCCGACGACTTCCTCACCATGGGCCGCGCCATTGGGGAGGCCGTCGGCCAACTCGATCGCAGGGCCGTGGTCCTCGCCTCGGGCGGGATGAGCCATACCTTCTGGCCCCTGTCGCAGATCCCCGAGCACGAGGCATCGGACCCGGTTCACATCTTCACCCCCGAGGCCCGCGCCGCCGACGAGCAGAGACTGGAGTGGATGAAGGCCGGTGACCATCGCCGCATCGTGGAGACCATGGACGACTACATGCCCCACAACCCGGAGGGCGACTTCGGCCACTACCTGATGATGCTGGGGTCGGTGGGGGGAGCCGATTGCACCGCACCCGGGGAGCTGTTCAGCGATTACGAGAACGCCACCGGCACCGGGCAGGTCCACGTTTGGGTCGAGAGGCCGGACGGAGGCTGGACCGCCTGAATCCCTCCTACCGGACTACGGGAGGGCACCGTGCCACAATCGGAGCGTGGTCGCCTTGAGAGAGCACAGGTATGTCGCCGAGGCGCTGGAGCGGCTCGCCGGAGCGCTCGAAGAGCTGGATCTCGGGCCGGGCATCTCCGATCTCGCCGCGGAGCGTGATCGTCTCGCCGGCACCATCAGGTCGTACCTGATCCCGAGGGCATCGGATCCCGCCGCGCATCTCACCGTGGTCGTGGCCGGGCCGACCGGGTCGGGCAAGTCGACGTTGGTCAACTCGCTGACCGGTGTCGACGCCTCCGCGACCGGAGCCCTTCGACCCACCACCAGGACGCCGGTCGTCGTGACCCCGGCCGAGTGGCCGGCCGGGCAGATGACGATCGGGGGAGTCTCCTGTCAGGTGGTATCGGCCGGATCGGAGAGCCTCGACTCCGTGACCGTCGTCGACACCCCGGACATCGACTCGACCTCCACGCATCACCGGGTCATGGCCGAGACTCTCATCGACCACGCCGACGTGGTGATCTTCGTCACCTCGGCCCTCCGTTACGCCGACGAAGTGCCCTGGCAGGTGCTGAGACGGGCCGAGTCGCGTGGCACTCCGGTGATCCACGTCCTCAATCGGGTGGAGTCGGCCTCGGCGGGGTCGATCGTCGACTTCAAGTCACGGCTCTCCGCGGCGGGATTCGACGACGCTCTCATCACCGTGTCCGAGCATCATCTGTCCCAGGGGGCCTCCCGTGTCCCCGACCTGGCGGTGCGCTCGCTGCGGAAACGGCTCGATGATGTGGTGTCCGACCGCGACCGGTTCGCCGTCGAGGTGTTTGCGCGGGTGGTCCGCTCGACGGTGAGCCGCACCCAGGCCCTGGTCAGGGCGTTGACCGACATCCACGACGAGATCGACGCCCTCGAAGCCCGGGCAGCCACCGATCTGGTGGCACGAGTTCCCCGACTCGACTTGGGGGGCGCGGCTTCCGGCCTCTACCCGGATCCACCCACCAGATCCGGATCTATCGCCCGACGTCGGTGGCGCAAGCGTGCCCGCAGGGACCGATCAGAGGTCGCGGCGCTGGAGGCAGCGGTGGCCGACCGGCTGGTGCAGGTCGTCGACACCGACGTGCGGCTCTGGTTGGTCGAGGAGGAGGTGTCGCTCCGGCAGAGCGGGGTGGACTTCCCTCGCGTCGTGGGCGGAGTGCTGGAATCGACCCGCTCGGCGGTCGAGGGGTGGGTCGATTTCGTGGCCAGGATCGCATCCGATTTCGACGGGCCCAACAGGTGGCTCTGTGAGGCGGTCCTGCTCGAAGCCGCCACCGGGAAGGCCATCCTCCCGGCCGTGGCTCTCCTCTTCGGCGAGGACGGCCCGGTGTTGGTCGAGAGGGCCCGAGGGGAGCTGATCGGAAGACTCGAGGTCGTCTACGAGAACGCCGCGTCGTTGGTGGTCGAGGGTCTGCGCCGATGCCACGGTGATGTTGACGGCGCGGAGCTGAGACACATGCTCGGAGCGGCGACAGCCGTTCTGCCGCCCGTCCATGCGTGACGATCTCGTCGGTCTGCTCGAGAAGGCGGATCTGGCACTGGGGTCGGCCGCGGGGGTCATCGACGAGGACGCTCTCGCACCCCTGATCGAGTCGGTGCGCGCCGTGCGCGCCCGTCTTGCCTACCCGGAGGATGTCCTGGTGGCAGCGCTCTCCGGGGGCACCGGCTCGGGCAAGTCGTCGCTGTTCAACGCCGTTGTCGGCGAGGAGGCGGTGGAGGCGGGAGGGATCAGGCCCACGACCTCCCAGGCCGCCGCCGCCGTCCCCGAGGGGGTTGGGGCGGCGATGGACGGCTATCTGGACCGAATCGGGGTGGAGGAGCGCCACCGCTATGCCGGCTCCAGGATCTGTCTCATCGACCTCCCCGACACCGACTCGGTGGAGGTGATCCATCGGCACCGGGTCGATCGGATCCTGCCCTTGGTGGACGTGGTGGTGTGGGTGACCGATCCCGAGAAGTACCAGGACGCCCGGCTCCACCGCGACTACATCGAGCCGATGGCCGAGTACGCCGGCCAGCTCGTGTTCGTCCTCAATCAGGTCGACCGTCTCGATGCGGCCGATGTGGAAGATGTGGTTTCTGATCTGGGCCGGGCTCTCCGTGGCGACGGGATCGCCGATCCGGTGGTCGTCGTCACGTCGGCTGCACCCCCCAGCGGCCCGCCGGTGGGGGTGGACGAGTTGCTGATGGCACTGGAGGCCAAGCGCTCCGGGGGAGGGCTCTACGACAAGTTGCTCACCGACGTGGAAGAAGCCGGGCGCAGCCTCCAGGCGAAGACAGGGACAGCCCTCGAGTTCGACGCTCGTGGCTCTGATGCCGTGGGGTCGGCGGTGCGATCACTCGCGGACGGGAACGCTCCCGCCGCCTCGCGGTCTCTCACCGCTTTCCTCGACGCCCTGGTCTCCGAGACCGGTGGCGACACCGCCTCCGGACTGAGGAGGCTGGCCACCGACGTGCCCGGGCACCTGCACCGGATCCGTGCGGAGTTGGATGCAGACCAGGTTCCCGAGCCGCGGAGCCGCTGGCTCCGCCGTCGATCCCCCCGGCGCAGCGGCATCGACCCCGATCGGGCTCGCGACCTGCTCACCGAGGCAGTGCTCCGGCCGGCTCGGGCGATCCTGGCCAAGCGGGCGCTCGCCGTGGCGTCGGTGGTGGAGTTGTCGCTCGAGGCGCAGAGACTGCGTCAGATGATGCGCCGTTAGTGTGACCGGGTCATGCCTCTCCTAGCCCAGGACATCATCCCCGACGTGAGCGCCCAGAGCCGCCTCATCGCCACCGGTGTCATCGTCGGTGTCGGCATCCTCGTCTACTGGTTGGCAGCCTCGTCCGGTCGGCGCTACGTGCGCCGCATGTCCGAACGCGGACACGCGCGAGCCGCTCGGGCCCAGACCCTGTGGACCGTGCTGCGGCGGGTCATCCTCATCGTCGTTCTGGTCACCGTGGTGCTGTTCATCCTGACCACTTGGGGAATCAGCCTGGCCCCGTTCCTCGGGGTCGGCGCCGTCTTCGCCGCCGCCCTCGGATTCGGCGCCCAGGACCTGGTCAAGGACTTCCTGGCCGGATTCTTCATCCTCGTCGAAGACCAGTTCCACGTCGGGGACGTGGTCACCATCGCGGACACCACCGGGGTGGTGGAGGACATCCAGCTCAGGGTGACGCTGCTGCGCGACCTCGAGGGGAACCAGCATTACGTGCCCAACGGCCAGATCACGGTGACCTCGAACTTCACCTCGATCTACGCCCAGCCGGTGATCGATATCGGCATCGCATACGAAGCCGATATCGATCGGGCCATCGAGGTGCTTCAGGACGAGCTCGAGAAGCTCGCATCCGACTCTGAGTTCTCCCACCTCGTGACCGAGCCGCCAGAGGTGCTGGGCGTCAACGAGCTCGCTGACTCCGCCGTAGTCCTCAGGGCCCGCCTCACCACCACCGCCAATGAGCGTTGGGTGGTGCGGCGGGAGGCGCTGAAGCGGATCAAGAAGCGGTTCGAAGCCGAGGGCATCTCGATCCCCTTCCCCCAGATCACCGTCAACCGGAAGACGAAGTAGCTATCCGCCCCCGATGAGCAGGAGGCTGTCGGGGTCCCATTCCGCCGTGCCGCCGTCGACGAGCCCGAGACCCTCTCCGTCGGCCTGAACCGCTACCGCCGGAGTGGCTTCGAACGACAGATCCTTCACATCCGGCCACACCTCGAACCCCTTCACGGAGCCGAGGTCGCGGTGGAGCAGGGCGCTGAAGAAGATCTTCGGGATCCGTCTCCGTCTCAGCCGCTCCAGGATGAGCACGGACATCGGATCGGGGGACTCCTCGTTGAAGCGGAGAGCGATCTTGCCGAAATAGGTGTAGACCTCCCGGAACTGGATCAGGGCGGTGGTCGCGTGCGCCTCGCGGTCCTCGCTGGTGAGAGTGACATGAGGCTTCACAGATGCGTAGCTGGTCAGGCCCACGCCGACCGCCGAGCGGGCGTAGTGAAGCGAGCCGAATCGATACTTCCGGTAGGGGTCTCCGTCGGCCACCCGTACCACCTCGGCGTCGAGACCCAGACCGCAGGCGAAAATGGCGTGATGAACAGTCTCGGTGCTCCCCCTGTCGAGGGCCAGTCGCACTGTTCCGATACTGCGTGGGGGCGGGGCGTCGGCGATCAGCTTTGCCGCCTTGGTGTGCTTCGAGGGGATGTCGAAGAGCCGGGAGATGACGTTGGTCGTCCCGGCGGGAATCACACCGAGGGCCGTGTCCGACCCGATCAGACCCTGGGCCACGTGATGGACCATCCCGTCGCCTCCCATCGCCACGACGATGGTCGCACCGTCCTCCACCGCCTGGATGGAAGCCGCGGTCGCGTCGGCGGCGGCGCCCGGCCACAGGGCCTGGACCTCGTGACGCGATGCCAGCTCCGCCATCACATCGCGGTGGGCGCCTCCGGTGAACTGTGATGCCACCGGGTTGGCGATGACGACGATTCGTTCCATAGACCTCGAAAGCTACAGAACTACCCTGCCAACCCGATGTCCGAACAT
>CAZYCX010000109.1:3256-5437 GCA_964645875.1 uncultured Acidimicrobiaceae bacterium | reverse complement strand
CGGTTGATGGTCATGTTCCCCGACACCAGTTTGGCCCGCACCGATACCTGGCGCTCCGGCTCCTCCTGGCTCGACTCCGGTTTGGGGAGGCGGAGCTTCCCCGATAACAGGTTCACGTCCAGTGACACCTCAGTGCGCCGGGGGATCCCCAGGTCGACCGAGCCCGACATGGCCTTGAACGAGGCACCACGACCCGTGTACCGGCCGATGCGGACATCTCCGGAGGCGGTGTTCACGGTGACCGAGGCATCGGTGTCCTCGATGTAGACATCGCCGGATGCAGTCGAGACTGCGACGCTGCCGTGGCACGACTCCCGGACCCGCAGGTCACCGGAAGCGGAGGTGAAGCTGAGGGCATGCTCGACGCGGGCCACTTCGGCGTCTCCGCTGGCGGTCTTGATAACGAGGCTCTCTGCTCTGTCCAGTTCGATGTCGCCCGATGCCGTCTTGATGTCGACCTTGCCCAGGGTGAGGTCGACCCTGACCGGAGCCGACGCCACCGCCACCCGGAGGTCGGCTCCTTCCGGCGCCCGGATCACTACATAGGCCGAGCCGCGGGACAACCAGGGCGTGGTCTTGTCGGAGGAAACCAGGATCGAGTTGCCCCGCTGCTCGACGATGAAATCGGCGGCCTTGGTGTCGACCGTGACATCGACGGTGCCAGGCTCGCCACGGTGGACTTCGACACGGCCCGCCTCCAGCCTGACCTCGATGTCCGGGGATCCATCAACCGAGAAGTTCTCGTGGATCACAGCTGGAAGGTGCTCCGGTGGTGGGTTCCGGGTGAGCGTCGCTTGCTCGCCTTTCGGCTGAGGATGTCGACGACGTAGGAGTTGATCGAGTCGCCCGCAGTGTCCGCCTCGTTGGCAATGAGGTCCTTTATGTAGCCGGGGAGCCGAATGGTGAGTCGTGCCTCGTCGGAGTCGTCGTCTCCCGGTGGTGGCGGCGGTGGGGGAGGGGGCACCGCAGCGGGATCTTCGCTGACCACGAGCTCGGGATCACCGTCGACCAGCTTGATATCGATGGTCTGGGTGTCCAACTGGCTCGAGATCTCGGTCACCGCCATGTTGACCACTTCCATCATGGTCTGGGTGATGGCGGGCTTGAGTGCAGCCATCAGTTGGGTCCCAGCCTCGGCGATCTCGGGGCCGGCCACGCGGAGCTGGGTCTCCACGGCCGACTCCAGGTTGGTGATTGCATGTGACAGCTGCATCAACGGCTCCCCTTGTTTCTCTGGCTGTAGCGAATCCGCTCCTCGAGCAGGGCTTCCACTTGGTTGTGGGTCATTGTAACCAGCATGACATCTCCTATGGGGTCAGATTCGACATCAATATGATGTCAAACTGATGTCACCATACAGTCACCCTGGCACCGTTGTCAACCCCTTTCTCAGAATTGGCGAAATACGCCGTACGGGTCGATAGTTTCCTGACCCGTGACCACCATCGACACCGGCAGGATCGAGAAGGCGGTGCGGGAGATCATCGAGGCACTCGGTGAGGACCCGCTTCGCGAAGGATTGGTAGAGACCCCCGCGCGGGTGGCTCGCTTCTACGAGGAGGTGTTCGAGGGCATCCACTCCGATCCCGGCGAGGTGATCGATGCCTTCTTCGGCGAGGAGCACTATCAGGAGATCGTCATGATCCGGGAGATCCCCTTCTATTCGATGTGCGAGCACCACTTCGTGCCGTTCCACGGTCAGGCGCATGTGGCATACATGCCGAAGGGTCGGGTAACCGGTCTGTCCAAGTTGGCACGACTGGTCGAGGGTTTCGCTCGCCGGCCCCAGATGCAGGAGCGACTCACCGCACAGGTGGCCGACTGCATCGACGAGCGGCTGGACCCTCTCGGGGTGCTGGTCGTCATCGAGGCGGAGCACCTATGCATGTCGATGCGCGGGGTCAAGAAGCCGGGGGCTCGCACCGTGACCTCGGCGGTCCGGGGGATCATGGAGTCCAACCCGGCGACCAGATCAGAGGCGATGTCTCTCCTGTTCGGCACCAGGAGCTGACCGTTCCTGCGGTCTCGTGGGCGGTTGCCGGAGGGGACCTCGACCTCCGCGCGGTGCGCTGGTGGGAGTGGTGAACGTCACCCCCGATTCGTTCTCCGACGGAGGCGAGTTCCTCGATCCGGCCAAGGCGATCGCATACGGCGTCGAGATGATGGAGCTGGGAGCGAGCT
>CAZYCX010000109.1:0-3156 GCA_964645875.1 uncultured Acidimicrobiaceae bacterium | reverse complement strand
GATCCGGCCAAGGCGATCGCATACGGCGTCGAGATGATGGAGCTGGGAGCGAGCTTGATCGATGTCGGTGGCGAATCGACTCGTCCTGGGGCAGAGCCTGTCTCCGAGGACGAGGAGCTACGCCGTCTCGTGCCGGTGATAGAGGGTCTCGTCGGTGCGGGCGTGGCGGTCAGCGTCGACACCTACAAGGCGGGCGTGGCCCGTCGCGCCTTGGAGGCGGGTGCGGTGGTGGTGAACGATGTCACCGGGTTCAGAGACCCCCGGATGGTCGCCACCGTCGCCCACCACGACTGTGGGGTCGTGGTGATGCACATGAAGGGAACCCCCGCCGACATGCACGTCGACCCGGTGTACGAGGACGTCGTCGCCGAGGTGGAGTCGTATCTCCTCGACTCGGTCCGCACTCTGGAGGAGGCCGGGGTGAACGCGGCGAGGATCGCCATCGACCCCGGGATCGGGTTCGGAAAGCAAGCCCGGCACAGCCTCACCCTTCTGTCCAACATCGGCCGTCTCGCCGAGCACGGTATGCCGGTGATGGTGGGGACCTCGCGCAAGGGGTTCCTCGGCAGGGTGACCGGGGACGACTCGAGGACCGGCCGTTACCGGGCGACGGCATTCACCACGGCACTCGCTTATGCCCATGGCGCAACGCTGTTTCGGGGTTCACGATGTCTCCGGATCGAGAGATGCGCTCAGGGTGGCGGGCGCTATCGTGGCCAGCCAGTAATGGGACGAATGGTTGCAGGCCTGAAACCGCGTGGCTTCACCTGGGTGATCACAGATCGCTTGGCCGTTTCCGACCGCGTTGGAGGATCGGGGTTCCAGCATCGGCGGGTGCGACGGGAAGAAGAGATCACCTGGCTCGTCGAGGAAGCCCAGATCAACACCATCGTCTCGATGTTGCCCGGCAATCAGAACCTGGCCGCCTACCGACAGGCCGGGATCGCCACCTACTCGGTGCCGATGTCGGGCCCGGTGACCAGACACGACGTGGGGAGGTTCTTCGCCACCTTGGACCAGGCCCTGGCCAGAAACCATGCCCGGGTGCTCATCCATCGGGAGACCATCGACGACACGATCGGTGGGCTTCTCGGTGGTTACCTGGTGGACTCGGGGATGGTCGACGACCCGATCCTGGCCCTCGCTCTGATCCAGCAGATCCTGGGCAGGGCCCTGGGCCCGGAGGGACGCTCACTGATCCCCGAGGCCAACGGGAATTGAACGACCGCATCGAGCTCACTGGAATCGAGGTCTACGCCAAGCACGGGGTCCTCGACCGCGAGCAGGAGAAGGCCCAGGTATTCAAGGTGGACGTCACCGCTTACACCGACTTGTCCGCCCCGGGAAGCTCCGATGATCTCGCCGATGCCCTCGACTACTCGACGCTCGCCGTGGAGATCCGCGAGGTGGTGGGTTCGGAGTCGCATCAGTTGATCGAGACGGTTGCCTCCCGGGTGGCCGAGGCGGTGTTGGGCCACCAGCAGGTGACCAAGGCGGTGGTGACGATCCACAAGCCCAACGCACCTCTCGACTTGGCGTTCGAGGACGTCTCGGTCACGATCGAACGATCCCGGTGACCCGGTACGCAATCGGGCTCGGCTCCAATCTCGGGGACCGGCACCTTCATCTTTTCGAAGCCTGCGCGGAGCTCGAGCGTCGCCTGGGGGAGTTGACGGTCTCCGGTGTCTACGAGACGGAGCCGGTCGGTGGTCCGGCCCAGGCCCCCTATCTCAACGCGGTCGTCCTGGTCGAGAGTGAACTCCCCCCGCTGGAGCTGCTCGACCTCCTCCAGGACATCGAGCGGGCGCGCGGACGGGAGCGGACCGTGGAATGGGGGCCCCGCACCCTCGATCTGGACATCATCGCCAGTGACGGGCCATCGGTGGCCACGTCCCGGCTCGAGGTGCCCCATCCCAGGGCGATCGAGCGCGAGTTCGTGTTGCGGCCACTGGTAGACGTCTGGCCCGACGCCCCGGTGTCGGACGACCTCGATGCGAAGTCGGGCCTCGCTGCGGTCGGTGACCAGGGGGTCGATTTGCTGAGTCGGCGGTGGAGACCGCAGGTGCCGCAGGGACCGGCTCGCCTGCTGCTCGGAGCCCAGTTCACACTGATATTCGCAGTGGCCATCGCCCTGGTCTACGACGGGACGCTTCCCGACCGCGGGGTGAGCGTCGCCCGGGCGGCGGGGGTCGTCGTCGCCATCCTCGGAGCCGGCCTCGCCTTGGCCGCCTCCCGCCGGCTCGGTGCCGGCTTGAGAGCCAGTCCCCTGCCGCGACAGGGCGCTGTGCTGGTGACGGACGGTCCCTATCGGCATGCCCGCCATCCGATCTACGGCGGTCTGATCCTGCTCCTGGCTGGAACCGCCTTGGCCCTCGACAGTGTGGCCGGACTCATGGCGACCTTGCCGTTGGTCCCCTTCTTCCTGTTCAAGGCGGCGTATGAGGAGCGTCACCTGAGGTTGCAATATGCCGGCTACCTGGACTACCGGCGGAGGGTCGGACGTCGACTGATCCCGTACTTGATCTAGAGGCCGACGACGTCAGATGGGAGAGGATTGAGACTCTGTTCGCGTAATTCCGCGTCCTGCTAGGTTCGGGTCATGGTGCAACTGGCCGGATGCCCGGATGCCCAAGGCGTCCCTCCGGCCCGCGCCGCGCCCCAGCAGAGAGGCCGTTCGCCCCCTCCGGCTCCTGTGAGAGACACACCAGTCCGACGCACGGAGGTAATGAATGGCCAAAAGGTCGCGAGAGAACCGCCAGGAGATTCCCGGATACGACGAGAGTCGACCAACACGCGAAGAACGAAAGAAGCGGCATCGGGCGAACAGGCACGCCGCAAACCAGATGCTCCACACCCTCGAAGACCCTGAAGAGGTGGTCCTTCCAGAGGAGAGACGAACCCGCACCCATGATGTGAGCAACGGCGCTGGTGAACCGGAGAAACGCCGCTTCCGGGTGTGGAAGACCAAGTTTTGGAAACGCCGGGACGAATACCGCTCTCACAAGGCCGAGCTCGACTCCAACTGGCCCGTGATCACCCCCAACGAACTCCAAGAGGAGTAATCAGAACAGCCATCGAATCCAGCTTTTCGCGCATCAAACGAGCGGAAGACGCGCCATCTGATGCGCGAAAACGGTGGTTTGCAGTTACCTCCAC
>CAZYCX010000108.1:0-5489 GCA_964645875.1 uncultured Acidimicrobiaceae bacterium | reverse complement strand
AACAGGTGCTTCCGATCGCCGGCGGGGCACTCGCCACCGGAGCCGCGGTGGTGCGGGCTGCCCGGGAGCGCAAGGAGGACACAGGGCCCGTCGCCGACGACCAGACCGGCGACGTCTAGGTCAGGCTCCGGGCGTCGTCTTCAGCCGAGCTCTTCGATCTCGGCTTTGGCCAGAGAACCCCTGAAGAAGGCGACCAGGCGGGCGAAAGCGTCGTCCGCCGCCGACTGATCGAACCCCTCCCCGTCGATGTCGAGGAAGCGGTGGCCGACTCCCTCGTAGAGCAGCCACTGCCCGTGGTCGTTGCGCCGCTGGGCCTCGTCGACCGACCTTGCGTCGATGAACTCGTCGTCGGCGCCGTACAGCCCCAGAACCGGCACCGGGAGATGATCCAGATACTCGGCCACCTGGTGCTCCCTCTCCTCGTCCCCGGTCAGTGGCGTGGAACAGAGCGCCAGCGAGCGGGCCCAGTCTCTCGTCGCCGCCTTGATCAGACCGAAACGGCCGCCGACGTCGATGCCCAGGATCCCGACCCGGTCTTCGACGTTCCAGTCGACGTCGTCGGAGACCACGAACTGGTGTAGCTCGTCGAGCACGAACAGCGCCTGGTCGTCGGTGAGGGAGTGGTAGAGCTCGAGAGGGTCGCCCTTCTCCCCATAGATGTCGACGGTGAGGGCGGCGAAACCCTCGCGCGCCAGCCGGCGGCAGAGGTCCTTTTCGAAGCTCCCCATTCCGTCGAGGTCGGGGACCACGAACACGACCGGGACCTTCCCCGCCTCGTCGGGACGGGAGATGTAGCCGTTGCGATGGGACGACCCCACCGGGATCGGCAAGGACCCGTACATGATCGGATATGTGCCCTCGTGGGACAGCACTGCCAAGTGTTGGAACCTCCGTTCGGTCGCAGGGAACGTTAACTGTTTCGATGGCGGTCTCCGACCCCCAAGTCGCTTCGCTCCTGGGGTCGAAGTCTCTCCCCCCAGCGGGGGGAGTACCGGCGTAGCCGGGGAGGGGGGAGGATCACCGCGGTTAAGTCAGGAACCGGCGGTAACCTGTCGGTCGTCTAACTCCCCCATGGCCCATACGTCAGATCCCCCCGCGCGCTCGGGTCTCCCCAAGTGGCTCAAGGTCACCATCATCGCTCTGCTCGTGGTGGCCAACCTCGGCCTGCTCGCGGTCATCTGGGCCGTCCGGACCGGGAGCAATCTCCTCACCGGAGCCGACACCGACGACGACGTGGTGCAGGTCCTCGACCCGGCCAACAACGGCGAGCTCGTGTTTCTCCTGGTCGGGTCGGATACGAGAGAGGGACTGGACGACCTGACCAACTTCGGCAGCGCCGGCGGTGCCCGCAGCGACGTCGTGATGTTGGTCCGGGCCGACTCCTCGGGCTCGACGCAGATGCTCAGCATCCCCCGCGACCTCCGGGTCGAGATTCCGGGACACGGGACCAACAAGATCAACGCCGCCTACGCATTCGGGGGCCCCTCGCTCCTCGTCGAGACGATCAAGTCGAACTTGAACGTCGGCGTGAACCACTACGTGGAGGTCGACTTCGTCGGGTTCCAGGCCCTGATCGACGAGATCGGGGGCATCGAGCTCGCCTTCCCGAATGCGGCCCGGGATGCCAAGTCGGGTCTGAACGTCCCGGCGGGCACCGAGCGACTCGACGGTGAGCAGGCCCTGGCCTACGCCCGCTCGCGTAGCTACCAGGAGCAGCAGGGCGGCTCGTGGGTGTCGGTCGACGCCAACGACATCGGGCGCACCCAGCGGCAGCAGGAGGTCATGAAAGCGATGATGGCCCGACTGAAGAGCCCTTCGTCGGTGACCGAGGCGGGTGACATCGCCACGTCGATGGCACGGCACACGACCATCGACTCCAAGCTCGCAGAGGCCTCCCCGGCGTCGCTGTTGTGGGACTTCCGGGGAGTGATCACCGGATCGATCGAAGGAGCAACCCTTCCCTCCACCACATCGAACATCGGTGGGGTGTCCTATCAGATCATCAAACAGCCCGAGGCCGACGCGATGTTGGCCAACTTCCGGGCCGGCAACCCGCTGGCCGAACAACCCTTGCGGGTGGAGGTGCTGAACGGGAACGGGAGGGCGGGGAGCGCCGGTGAGATGTCGCAGCGTCTCGAGTCTCTCGGGTTCCAGGTGGCGATGATCGGCAACGCCGGGACCAACTCCTACGAGCAGACCACCGTCATCGTCCCGACGGGAAGCGACGCCGGCTCGCAGATCACCGCCGCCCTCGGTTTCGGTGTAGTCGAGTTCGACACTGTCGATAATCGATACGACGCGGTCGTCATCGTTGGCGCCGACGCCTCCTAGACCGCCCCGCCTTCTACCAATAGGATGAGTGTCTCGTGGATGTAGCAATCATTGGCGCCGGATACGTCGGTCTCGTCACCGGCGCAGGTCTGGCCAACCTCGGCCATCAGGTGCGGATCGGTGAGGCCAACGTCGACCGGGTGGCGATGTTGGAGCGGGGCGAGGTCCCCATCTTCGAACAAGGACTGCCCGACCTGATCGGGCGAGCCGTCGAACGGGAGACGATCTCGTTCCACACCTCCAACCTCGACGCAGTCGACGGTGTGGACATGGTCTTTCTCTGCCTCCCCACCCCGGAATCCGAGGACGGGCATGCCGACCTCAGCTATGTGTTCGGCGTCGTCGACCAACTGGCCAGCGAAATCGGTGAAGACACCCTCTTCGTGGTCAAGTCGACGGTGCCTCCAGGCACGGCGGCCACCTTGCGTAAGCGTCTCGCCGACCTGGGGAGCACGGCGAGGCTGGTCTCCCACCCCGAGTTCCTGCGTGAGGGGAAGGCGGTCGACGACTTCATGGAGCCGGATCGAATCGTCGTCGGCGCCTACGACCCCACCGACGCCGAGAGGGTCGCCTCCCTGTACCGGAGTCTCGAGACCGAGGTGGTGATCACCGATCCGACCTCGGCGGAGATGATCAAGTACGCCAACAACGCCTATCTCGCCGCCCGTCTCACCTTCGCCAACGCCCTGGCCAACGTGTGCGAGGCGGTGGGGGCCGACGTCATCGACGTGATCCAAGGGATCGGCCTCGACCATCGCATCGGGCCCCACTTTCTCCAGCCCGGGCCCGGCTATGGGGGGTCGTGCTTCCCCAAGGACACCGCTGCCCTGATCAGCGTCGCCCAGGACGCCGGCTACGACTTCCAACTTCTCAAGGCGGTCATCGAGGCGGACCACGAGCAGCGCCGCCGGGTCGCCGAGAAGGTGCGCCAGGCGGCGGGAGGCGGGTTGCACCGCCGCCGGATCGCCATGTGGGGAGTCGCCTTCAAGGCAGGCACCGACGACATACGCGAGTCGCCTGCGCTCCGCATCGCCCGCATCCTCCAGGCCGACGGAGCCGAGGTGGTGGCCTACGACCCGGAGGCGTCGTCGGATGAGCTCATCATGGCCGACGACCCCATCGCCGCGGTGACCGACGCCGACGTCCTGCTGGTCGCCACGGAGTGGCCCGAGTTCTCGACCATCGACATGACCCGGGTGGCGGCGGCGATGAAGGGCCACCGGGTGGTCGACGCCCGCAACCTCCTCGACTCGGCCTCGGTTCGGGCCGCCGGGCTCGACTACTGGGGCCTGGGGAGACCCGGGGCGTGAGGCTCGAGGCCTGGTGACGGTCTAGACCGGCGAACCGAGGGCGCTGGACTTCGCTGACCGGGGCCTGCAACCCTGGGTTCGCGTATTCAACGGAAGAGGTCTTCGTCGACGGGGCGGACCAGCTCTGCCCCGCGGCCCTCACCGCGTGGGCCCTGGTAGCCCCGGACCAGTGCTGCCGGGATCCCGGAGGCCTTTCCCATCACCAGGTCGGCGGCCGCGGCCAGCTCGTCGGCCACCGCCACCTCGGTGACGTCGAGGTCGCGTCCCGTCCAGTCCTTGGTGCCGATCAGGTCGAGGATCGGGGCCAGGCCCGAGACCCCGATGGCGACGTCGGTGAGACCCCGACGCCAGGGTCGGCCGAACGTGTCGGAGACGATCACGGGGAGGTCAACGCCCAGACTGCGCTGCAGCCTGGTGCGGATCCGGTGTGCCGACCGATCGGGGTCGTCGGGGAGCAGGATCATGGTCCCCGGTGCCGCGTTCGAGCGGTCCACACCGGCGTTGGCGCAGACGAAGCCGTGCTTGGTCTCGGCGATGATCAGGTCTCCCCGGCGACGGACGATCGAGCGGGCGATCTCCTCGACCAGCTCCTTCTTGAAGGTCTCCTCGTCCCCGGAGACCTCCCGGACCGCACCCTCGGCCTTGGACACGATCTTGTGGGTCACCACCAGGACGTCTCCCTCCCTCGGGGCGAGAGAGCGCAGCGCCGGCTCGAGCACCGCGGCCACGTCGTCGCCGGCGACGACTGCGCCGACACCTTCGAGCGGGTGGATCTCGAGGGTCATCCCGCCACCAGCTCACCGGCCAGCCGGGTGCCGGCCTCGAGGTCGCCGATCAGCGTGTCGGTCACGGTCACGTCGATGCCTTCGATGGATCCGGCATCGTCGCCGTCGCTGGTGTCGATGACAAGTCGGTCGATCAACCCGTCATAGGCCGCCGCCACCCCGGCGTTTCCTGGGGGGAGCCCGAGCGAGGCCATCACCCGATCCGCAGGTCCCCTCACCGTCTTGCCACCGACGAGGGGGCTGACCGCGACCACCGAGGGATGCCGCGCCACGGCATCCCGAACGCCATCGACCGCCAGGATCGGCCAGATCGAGAGGGGAGGGTTCGAAGGGCCGATCACGACACGATCGGCGCCCTCGATCGACTCGATCACCCCTGGTGCCGGACGCGCCCTGTCGGCACCGTCGAATCTGAGCTCCAGCACCTCGTCCTGATGGCGGCGGGTGACGAAGTACTCCTGAAAGCCGATCCAGCCGTCGGCGACCCGGACCGAGGTGCGCAGCGGGTCGTCGGTCACCCCCAGGACCACCGCCTCGACGCCAAAGCTGCGGCTGACGGCCCGGGTCACGGACGAGAGAGCCGCCCCCGAACTCAGCTCGTGGGTGCGATACAACTTGAGGGCGAGGTCGCGATCCCCGAGTTGGAAGGTGTTGTCCACACCGAAGCGGGCGAGCTCCTCGTTGAGGGCGAATGTGTCCCCGGCGCGTCCCCACCCGTTTGGGCCCTCGATCCCGGCCAGGGTGTAGATCACCGTGTCGATATCGGGGGAGATGTGGAGCCCGTGGTTGTGGGCGTCGTCACCCACGTTGACCACGACCGTCAGCTCGACATCGGGGAGGGCGGCGAATCCGCGCGCCAGGCGCGCCCCTCCCACACCGCCTGACAGTTGGACGATCTTCATTTTCCGCCTCTCAGCTCGACCCTCGATATTGCTCAGTGCCGTGCACCCGTTCACAATGGCAGCTCGCATGTCCCAACCGACTCCGCAGCTTGTGCCCCGACCACCGACGTTCGCCGCGTTCAGGACGGCCAGATGACACCGCTTGCTGCGTCCTCGTCCTT
>CAZYCX010000107.1:0-5512 GCA_964645875.1 uncultured Acidimicrobiaceae bacterium | reverse complement strand
TGTCGCGGTTCTGGACGTGGGCCAACTCGTGACCGAGCACCCCTTCGAGCTCCTCGTGGTCGAGGATGTCGAGGATCCCAGTGGTCACCGCCACCGCCGCCTTCTTTGGGTTGCGCCCGGTGGCGAAGGCGTTGGGCTGCGGCGAGTCGATCGCGTAGATGGACGGCATCGGCATGTCCATCTGGGTGGTGAGCCGCCGCACGGTGGCGTAAACCCGGGGAAGCTCGCCCTCGGTCACCGGCCGCGCACGTGTCGCGGCCAGGGCCAGCTTGTCGGAGAAGAAGTAGGCGGCGAAGTTGAATCCAACGGCGAGCACGATCGCCCAGATGAATCCACCGCTCATCGAGTAGCCGAGCCAGAACAGCAGAGCCGTCATCACGGCGAGCAGACCGACGGTCTTCAGGGAGTTCATGGGGACGGATTCTAGAAAGCCCGGCGGATTATCGCCGGGCGGCGACACCCACTCTCCGCGTTCGTTATGGTTGCTGGCGGCATGGGCGTGGGCCCGGGCCCGGAGGAAAGCAATCTAGGAGGAAATGTGAAGAGAGCACTCGTGCTTCTCACATCGCTCGCCACCGCATTGGCGCTGGCAATCCCCGCCATGGCGGAGCCCCAGCCGGTGCAGCCGAGCGAGCCGGTACCCGACAGCGGGCCCGGGGACTTCATCAACGAGTTGCCATCCCTGTGGTTCGTGGAGTTGCAAGAGCGACCCACCAGTCAAGGCGGCAACGCAGCCACCATCGCCCGTCAGCAGAGGGACTTCAAAGCCGAAGCCCGAGCCGCGGGTCTCCAAGTCGAAGAGCGATTCGCCTTCTCGTCATTGTGGAACGGCCTCTCTGTCGAGGTCGGTCCGGGTGACGCCGGGAAGCTGGGAACCCTCGACGGAGTCGTCGCCACCTATCCGGTGGCCACCATCGCGATTCCTGAGACCCAAGGTGGTTCGCCCGACCTGGCCAGCGCTCTGGCGATGACCGGAGCCGATGTGGCTCAGTCTGAGCTCGGCTTGACCGGACTTGGCATCCGCGTCGCGGTCATGGACACCGGGATCGACTACGACCACCCCGATCTCGGGGCAGGTTTTGGCCCCGGCTTCCGCGTCGAGACGGGTTGGGACTTCGTGGGCGACGACTTCAACGCCGACCCCACCAGCCCCGGGTTCAACCCCGACCCCTCGCCTGACCCCGACCCCGACGACTGTCACGGGCACGGAACCCACGTCGCCGGCATCGTCGGTGCCGATGGCGCATCGGGCCCCAATGGAGCGATCGGTGTGGCTCCCGAAGTCACGTTCGGCGCCTATCGGGTCTTCGGATGCGACGGGTCGACCACGGCGGACATCATGATCGCCGCCATGGAGATGGCGCTCGAGGACAACATGGACGTCCTCAACATGAGCATCGGCTCTGCCTTCACGTGGCCGGGATACCCCACGGCCGTGGCGTCTGACAATCTCGTCGACGCAGGCATGGTCGTTGTAGCGTCGATCGGCAACAGCGGGACAGCCGGAACCTTCTCGGCCGGAGCCCCCGGGCTCGGCGAGAAGGTGATCGGTGTCGCCTCGTTCGACAACACCCATGTCCAACTGAAGACGTTCACCTACGACGATCCAAGCACCGAAGGCGACGATGCCATCCAGGTGGGATACGCCACCATGTCCGGTGCGCAGGATCCGCCGACTTCGGGATCCGAGGGGATCGTCTTCATAGGCCGCGGCTGCACGGTGGAGAATCCCGATGAGCAGGTGCCCCCAGGAGGCGATCCGTATCTCGATGACCCAAATGGCAAGGTCGCGCTGATCATCCGTGGATCTTGCACCTTCCGCGAGAAAGCCCTCGGAGCGCTCGATGCCGGCGCAACCGCCGTCGTCATCTACAACAATCTCCCCGGCAACTTCTCGGGAACGGTGGGGACCCCGCCGCTGGATGACCCGGTCGTGAGCGCCTCCAACGAAGACGGCCAACCCCTGGCTGATGTGATCGAAGCCAATGAGGACCCGGTCATCTTGACCTGGACCGATGAGGAAGCAACCTTCGTCAACCCGACTGGTGGGTTGATCTCCTCGTTCAGCTCTTACGGGCTGGCACCCGACCTCAGCGTCAAGCCCGACATCGGTGCCCCGGGTGGGAGCATCCGCTCCACGTGGCCAATCGAGCAGGGCTCGTACGCCACGATCAGCGGAACTTCGATGTCATCACCGCATGTTGCCGGTGGTGTGGCTCTGTTGCTCGAAGCGCGGCCGACGACCGACGTCGAGGACGTTCGGGACATCTTCCAGAACAGCGCCGACCCGGCCGTCTGGTCGCTGAACGCGGGGCTCGGTCTCTATGACCATGTGCATCGCCAGGGCGCCGGGATGGTCGACATCGACGACTCGATCCTGTCGACCACGACGGTGAGCCCGGGCAAGATCGCATTGGGTGAGACCGAGGACGGTGCGCCGATCACGCGCTCGTTCACGATCCACAATCACGCCAACTCCGACGTGACCTATGACCTGAGCCGTGAGAACGATGTCTTCGGTGCAGGTTGCAGTGCGGCAATCGAGACCGTCGGCACTTTCCCACCGCTCGGGTTCTTCCTCTCCTGTGAGGAGGTGGACCTTCCCGCGCAGGTGATGGTGCCAGCCGGTGGCTCGACCACCGTGGAAGTCACTTTCACGGCCGTCCCCGGCCCTCAGGTCTCGGACGGTGGGCAGTTCGGTGGCTACATCCTGCTGACACCCAGCGGCGACGGCGAGCCCCTCAGGGTTCCCTACGCCGGTTTCGGTGGCGACTATCAACAACTGACCGTGCTCAGCCCCTCACCCGAGGGACTACCTGGCATCGGTCACCCGATCGAGCCTGGGAGCTTCACGTTCACCCTCGTCGAAGAGGGTCACGTGTTCACGATGGAGGGCGAGAACGTGCCCCACGCTCTCATCCACCATCACCATCAGGCATCGTTGATGACGATCGACGTCTTCGACGCCAACACCGACCGGCCGGTGCACCCTGTGTTCTCCACGGCGATCAACCAGACGCTCGTACCGAGGAACAGCACAGTGAACGCGTTCTTCGCCTGGGAGTGGGACGGAACCCGTTTCCACAGCGAGGGCAGGGCCATGGTGAAGGTCAAAGAGGTGCCGGACGGCGACTACTACCTGGTGGTCACCGTGGTCAAGGCTCTCGGTGACCCGAACAACCCGGACCATGTCGAGAGCTGGACATCACCGATGTTCACGATCGACCGTCCCGACAGCGGGCCGGGTAACAGCGGTAACAGGGGTCGACCGTAATCCTGTACGACCGACCTAGCCAACGGGAAGCCCCCGGCCGACCGGCCGGGGGCTTCTCTCCTATCGGTCCTCGTACACCGACACCGGCGGGGCCCCATCTCCGCACATCCTGAACTCGGCGTCCATCGACGACCTGTAGTCGTAGGTGTCTCCGTCGTGGGTCACGACCACCCAGTAGCCGTCGGTCAACACCTGGATGTAGGAGCGCCCTTCTTCAGGGCAGCCGAGGGAGCCATCGTTCCATGTGACCTGCATAGCAAGGTCGACTTCGAAGTCGTCGGGGGTCATCCCGGTATCGGCGGCAGCCTGTTCTAGAGCGGCATCGACGATCTCGTCGGGCACGAAGACGCCGCTCGGAAGATCATCCTGAGGATCCGGGACGACTGTCGGCCGCGGAAAGCTGGTTGGCGGCGATGACGTCGTTCCGGAGTCGGTCGTCGTAGTCGGCTCTTCCTGGTTGTCGCCCCCCGACGAGCATGCAGCCACCACGAGAGCGAGCAAGCAAACTCTGATCAACACCCTCTTCACGCTACCCCTTCGACGATCTTGTCTGCAGTTCGGTTCCCGGTCCAACAGCGCCCCAATTCGCGGTCACATCCCAACCCCGAGCTCGAGGACCCTGAAGTCACCGAGACCGCGGGGATGGAGCAGGGTTTCAGCCTCGGTCTTCAGCGTTCTCAGCCGGAGGCGCTCGATGTCGTCTCCTGATCTGGCCGCGTCCAACTCTGCCCTGCGCAGCTCGCTCAATCCCTCCCGGAGACCCAGGTCGGCGAGGAAGTCGTCCTGGCGAACCAGGTTCGCCGTGGGATGGAGGTCGAGGAGGGCGGTGAAGTTGACGTCGGCGGTGATGTCGGTCTCACCCGGCTCGTCGAGGGGGTGGGGCCCGAGATGATGGGCGCGGTAGGTGCGGAGCGTTCCGTCTTTTCGTCTCGGGAGGAGGTTTTCGGCGGTGTCCCCGTAGTCGATGAGTAATAGCGCCCCGGATTCCAACCGTCGGAGCACGTCGGCCACCCATCGTCGTGCCTCCAACTGGACCTCCACCCAGCCGCCCTCGCCAACGGAGCCGGCATAGTCGGCCAACCAGGCCAGGACCTCCTCCCGCGGGTCGGCATCGACGAAGGTCAGCTCCGATTCATCGGCGCCCACCCAACGCTCCCGCCACCCCGAGTCTGTCTTCTGGGCCAGCGCCATCGGCAGGTTGTCGAGGAGCTCGTTGGCGATGACGACCCCTCGGATCGTCTCGGGAAGCTCGGGAGAGACGTCGACCAGACCTTGTAGGGCCCGACGCGCCGCCGGCGACGCTTCCACCGCGAGGGCGTCGACTTCGATCGTGTCGAGGAGGGGCCGGAGCAAGGAGCCGGAGCCGGCCGCCACCTCGACGAGCTGGAACGGCTCACCGATCTCGTCCCGGATCCGCTCCACGTATCGGGCCAGTGTCTCTCCGAAGAGCCGGCTCACCTCGGGTGAGGTGAGGAAGTCACCGGCCTTCTCCGATCGGAGCGTTTGCCCGCCGAAGAACCCTTCGGGGTCGTAGAGAGCGATCTCCATGAACCGCTCGAAGGGCAGGGGGCCACCGCCAGAGATTTCGTCGATGATGCGTTGTTTCAAAGCCATCCGATGCCGTGCCTGGGATCAATCCGAGAGTGTTCATCCTGCCGACCGATACGGCAACTCGTCCGGCCGCTGATGTGGGGGCATTCGAGTTCACCTCGCCAGGCTTCCCGAGCACCGCACACCACCAAATGAGAGAGGGCCCAAGATGTCGGGCCCTCTCTCGGTCGACGGTTTCGGATCGGACTAGAAGTCCATGCCTCCGCCGTGGTCGTGGCCACCCGGCATCGCCGGAGCGTCCTCGGGCTGTTCGACCACCAGCGCCTCGGTGGTGAGGAGCAGGGCTGCGATCGACGCCGCGTTCTGCAACGTCGAACGAGTCACCTTCGCCGGGTCGATGACACCGGCTGTCAGAAGGTCCTCGTATTCGCCGGTGGCGGCGTTGAAGCCCTGGCTGCCTTCCTTTCCGCGCACCTGCTCGACGACGACTCCACCTTCGAAGCCGGCGTTGACGGCGATCTGACGGAGCGGCTCTTCCATCGACTTGCGGACGATGTTGCGACCGGTCTTCTCGTCGTCAGTACCGCCACGCATCTTCTCAACCGCTGCCTGCGCCCTGAGGAGTGCAACACCGCCACCGGGCACGACGCCCTCTTCGACGGCGGCACGGGCCGCCTGGACGGCATC
>CAZYCX010000106.1:0-5567 GCA_964645875.1 uncultured Acidimicrobiaceae bacterium | reverse complement strand
CCAGCGGCGCGATCCTCCAGACCTGCACCGCGATCACCGAGGCCATGGCCAGTTGCGGTCGACCCAGCCAGAACATGTTCTCCGATATGAGACCGACCTGGCGGAGCACCCAGTCGATCGGGGAGAAGATCGAGTCGAAGGTCCACAGCCAGGTGATCGTGGCCAGTGAGACCGGCGCCACCCATGGGAGCAGGATCAGGAACCTGACGAACCACTTCCCCTTGAAGTCCCTGGTGAGGAGTTCGGCGAGACCGGTAGCCAGGATCACCACGAACAGGTTCGAGATCACCGCGAACCAGAAGGTATTGGCCAGGGCGCGGCGGAACACCGGATCGGCGAGCACGGCGCGGAACGTGTTGAAGCCCACGAACTCCAGGTCCGGACTGCCGGTGGTGATGTCGGTGAACGCGTAGATGATCGCCAGGACGAACGGAAAGCCGACCAAGGCCAGGATGTAGATGATCGTGGGGGCCATGAACACCCCGGCGAGGAAGCGGGGGTTGTCGCTGAGGTAGCGGTCCCTGGTTCGTGCCGTCATGTCCTCACCGGCTGCGGTGGGATACGGACGCCTTGGCCGCGATCGAAGTACCTCATCTGGTCCTGGGCGACCGAGAACTCATGGTCCCTATTGGCTGTCACCGGCAGCGTCACGGTCGCCGGGAGCATGGCGATCACTTTGGTCTCCTCGTGCCCTGTGATGTGGCCGTACAAATAGCGCTCCGATCCGAGGTACTCGATCCGGCTCACGAAGAACGTGAACGGGATGCGGTTGCCCTCGTCGGGGGCCACCCCCTCCGGGAGGAAGTGCTCCGGTCGGAAGCCGAACGTGAAGTCCTCGTCCTCGAGCAGGTTCATGGGAGGAGATCCGAGGAAGCGGGCCACGAACGTGTCCGCGGGGTGGTGATAGACCTCTTCGGGCGTACCCAACTGCCGCACCTTGCCGTGGTCCATGACGGCGATGCGGTCACCCATCCCCATCGCCTCCACCTGGTCGTGGGTGACGTAGATGGTGGTGATGCCGATCCTGCGCTGGAACTCCATCAGGTCGTCACGAGCGGCGGCTCGCAGCTTGGCGTCGAGGTTGGACAGGGGCTCGTCGAGCAGAAAGACGCTTGGCTCGCGAACCAGCGCTCGGGCCAGGGCGACCCTCTGGCGCTCTCCTCCCGAGAGTTGGCGTGGCCGCCGGTTGAGCAGGTGCTCGATGCCGAAGAGGCCGGCCGCCCATTTCACCTTCTCGAGTCGCTCGCCGGGCTCCGTCCCCTGGGCCTTCAGCGGGAAGGCGATGTTGTTGGCCACGGTCATGTGGGGGTAGAGGGCGTAGGACTGGAAGACCATCGCTGCGCCGCGCGCACGGGGAGGGAGCCCGTTCACCTCCTCGTCCCCGAGAAAGATCTGTCCCTCGGTGGGCTCTTCGAGGCCGGCGATCATCCGGAGTAAGGTCGTCTTGCCGCACCCCGACGGACCCAGCAGGACCAGGAACTCTCCCTCCTCCGAGCGGATGTCCACACCGTCGACGGCGACGACGTCGTCGAACTCCTTGCGCAGGCCTCGTACCTCTACGATCGCCATGGGGGGGTGACCTTATCCCACTCGCAGTGTCATGGGTGGCATGGGATCCAGGAGAGCGACCCCACCGGGAACGGACCCGGTTCGGGTCCGTTCCCGGCGGGCAGCGATGCCGTCAGCTCGCAACCAGGCCGCGCTCGCGCCAGTCGTCGAAGATGGCGGTGATCTGCGCTTCGGCGTCGGCCACGGTCTCCGCCGGGGTCTTGGTGCCTTGGGCGGCCTCGGCGAACATCACCGGAATGATCGCCTCTCCGAAGATCTGGCCCACGGCCGGGTTGGCCGGCCCCGGGTGACCGATGTTGGTCGCCCAGTCGGTGGCGTCCTTCAACACAGCCAGCTTGTCGGCAGGCTGGGAACCGAACGGGTCGTCGTCCAGCCAGCCGTTCAACTCAGGCACTCGCTCGGGGAAGGCCGGGAAGTCGTACAGCTTGGAGTGCCAGGCCACCGGAGCGAGATTCTCCGTGTAGTGGAGCAGGAACTCCTGGGCTGCGGCCACGTTGACGTCCGGGCTGTCCGGGATGATCCAGTTGTACATGACGTGGGATGCCACGATCGCCGTCTCCGGCCCCGCCAATGCGGGGCTGAAGAAGATGTCGTCGGCCACCGCGAGACCCTCGTCCTGAGCTGTGCGGTACGCCGAGATCGAGTTGAGGATGTAGCTCAGCTCCCCGGCATTGAGTCCCTGGTTGTTCGACGCGGCGTTCCAGGCGAACACCTCGGGCGTCATCGCTCTCTCGAACAGCTCGTTCATGTACTCGACCGCGGCGATGGTGGCGTCCGAGTTGATCACCACGGCCTCGCTGGCGTCCTGGATCGATGCGCCAAACGACCACATCAGAGCGCGTAGGGCCATGTTCGAGTCGATCTCCTGGGACATCCCGATCCCCAGTTGGACACCCTCGTTGGCGAAGATCTCACTCCCACCCTCGAGGAGGTCGTCCCAGGTGTGCGGGCCGTCGGGGAAGCCCACCGGTTCCCAGAGCGACTTGCGGTAGTCGCCGGGGTCGGGGACCCATGCCGGTGCGTAGGCGTAGTACTTGCCCGTGTTCGGGTTGAACGAGGACCGCCGGGACAAGTCGAGCATCTCGCCATACCGGCTCTCCGCCTCGGCGACGACGTCGGCCATGTCGACCACCGACGGCTCGTGCTGGCTCAGCACTGCGATGTACTGCATCAGGTCGTGCTGGGGCTGACCCGACTGGATCTCCGATGCGATGGCGGCGGGGACATCGGCCACCGAGATGTGGTCGACGTTGACCTCTACTCCGACCTGCTCACCCCACTCCCTGACGAACGGGCCGAACCAGTCGTCGTGGGCAGGCACGAAGTGACTCCACAACAGGATGTTGAGCTCGCCGTTCAGCGACTGGGTCGGCTCGACGAAGCTCGTCTGTGGTTCGCCGGGCACACCGGCAGCCGAAGTAGTCGTCCTCCCCGTCGTAGTGGTCGTGGTGCCGAGCCCGCCGTTGCTGGCGCAAGCGGCCAGGACGGTGGCACCGGATAGATACAGGAACTCTCGCCTGGTCAGCCCGCGCGGGAAGCTGTGCGGGAGTCTTCGAGGGACCATGCCTGTCCTCCTCAATCGATCGAACTCCGATGACCCAGATTCCTGGGTGGCCTCGTTCTCTAGGCCACAGGCGAACCTACCACTTGCATTCGAGTCGCGTCGGGGAAGCTGCATCTGTGGATGGACCGGTGACGCCCGGTGTCCCTCTCGATGGGCACGACGGCTCGAGATCACATCGAGCCATACGATTCCGCGTCGTCGCGATGCGGTTCGTCAGCCGTCCCCGGTACGGGTACCGGGATTGTGTGGCTTGCATACCGCGGCCAGGGGCCCACGCAGTTCTCTCAGATAGAGGCCGGAGATGGCCGATACTGACACCATGTACCGGCCGCGACTCCTCCCCATCGCGTACGTCGTGCTGGCTTTGATCGCGGCTGCATGCTCGGACGACGTCACCACCTCCACCACGGCCCCACCCACCACGTCGACCACGGCAGTGGAGGCCGTGGCCGAGGGCACCGTTTACGACGTTCTCGCTCTCACCACCCACCCCAACGGAGTTCAGCTCGTCGTCGATCGGGTCGAGCTCTTCGAGGACTCCACGGTGGTGACTGCTCATCTGATCAACGGCTCGCAGTTCGAGATCCGGGTCGGAAACGGTGAGAGCACCCTGCGGACGACGGACGGGGAGACGGTGGCGATGATCGATCGACTCTCCACCACACGAGTCGAGCCGGCAGGCGAGCTCGACCTCGCTCTCCGCTTCGGCCCGGTCGCCGCCGAAACCGGCTCCCTGGTCCTCTTCTTCAACCAGGGTGGCGGATCATCCCCCTCCAATCCGTCTTCCAACTCGCCGTCTTTCGAGTTGGGACCCATCGGCCTCGACCCGACGGCGACCCGGCCGCCCCTTCCCGACCCGGTGCCGGTGTCTCGGACCGTCTCTGACCCACTCGGGATCGAGCTGGTGGTCGAGGGGATGAACTTCACCGACAGCCGGATCGGGATACTGGCGAGGATCTCGAACCCGACCGAGTACGAGGTCCGCATCGCCCCCACCGCGGCCCTCAGCGTGCTCGAGGACGACCTCGGCAACCGGTACGCCCTGGTGCTCCCGGAAGGGCAGGGCTTCATCGCCGTGCCACCGGGAGATGCCGTGGCAGGGACACTCGTCTTCGCCGGGAGGATCGATCCCGGCGCCACCTCGATAGGGATCGCTCTGAATGCAGGGGGACGGTCCACTCCAACCGTGGGCGACACCGTGGTTCCCGAGCTGCTCATCCCCCAGGTCGTCCTTGACGGGCAGGCGACAACGGCAGCGCTGCCGGAGACGATCGACGTCACGGAGGGAAGCGAGCACCCGTCGGGGGTCCAGGTCGACCTGGGCTCGATCATGTTCACCGAGTCAGGCATGGAGGTGAGCGTCACCGTGATCAACGCTCGCTCCGACTCCATCGCGCTGGCCGGTTCCGACGTCTTCATCACCACCGACCTCGCCAATCGACACCCGATGGTGGCCTTGGCGGGGAACCCCGGCTTCGTGGTGAACGCCAGCACCACGGTCGAAGCCACTCTCGGCTTCTCGGGGCGGATCGGGGACGAGGCCGGGTCGGTCTCGGTGGTCTTCAACTCGGGTGGTTCACCGGACGACCCGAACACCCGTCAGCCCGGCTTCTCGTTCGGTCCCTACCAGTTGGAGAGGGCAGAGGGGAGCAGCGAGCCGATCGCGGCCCAGGTCTTCGCCGTCGGTGAGCGGAGCCGTCTGGCACCGGCCGAGCTGGTGGTATCGCAGATCGACCAGATCTCGGAGACACTCGAGGAGTTCGACGCCACCGCGGTCGACGGCGGGTTCCGGCTCACCCTCCCCGACAGCATCCTCTACGACTTCGGCAGTGCAGAGTTGAGGCCCGACTCCGCGCAGGCCCTCACCCTCATCGCCGAGGTACTCGACTTCTACGCGGACGCTGAGATCATCGTCGTAGGCCACACGGATTCGGTGGGAAGCCCGGCATCCAACCAGGCCCTCTCCGAGCAGCGAGCCCAAAGCGTGGTCGATGTCCTCATCTCCGAGCACGGGATCTCGTCCGATCGTCTCGCGGCGGAAGGGCGTGGCGCCGACGAGCCGGTGGCGCCCAACGTGAACCCGGACGGTAGTGACAACCCCGATGGGCGGCAGCTCAACCGCAGGGTCGAGATCGTCGTGCTCACCGACGAGCCGATCGAGCTACCTTGACGTTTCGGCGGGACTCGACCCGATGAACACTGGCGTCTCTCGACGAGTTGGAGACTTGGCTCACCGACTCCAGCCCCCTCGAGATCGCCGAAGAGTTTGAGCCGGATCGATCCGGAAGAGAGAGTTTTCGCCTTTCGCCTCTCTCCCGAGATCGCGCCCTAGCGGTGTTCCAGACTCTGGAGCCGACCCACCAGCAGGAGGTTCTGGAGGGGATGCGCGACGAGCGGTTCCGTCAGTTGGTCGAAGATCTCGACTCCGACGACC
>CAZYCX010000105.1:0-5618 GCA_964645875.1 uncultured Acidimicrobiaceae bacterium | reverse complement strand
GGGGTCCATCAGCTGCGCTCGATCTTGGCTCCGAGGGAGGACAATCTCCCGACGAAGTCCTCGTAGCCACGATCTATATGAGAGGGGTCGCCGACCTCGGTGGTGCCCTCGGCGGCGAGACCGGCGAGGACGAGGGCCGCGCCGGCCCGGATGTCCGGGGCGAGGACGGGGCAACCCGAGAGACGGTCGACACCGCGGATGATGGCGTGCTGGGCCTCGATCGAGATGTCCGCACCCATGCGCAGCAACTCCCCGACATAGCGATAGCGGGCGTCGTAGAGGTTCTCGGTGATCACCGATGTCCCGGTCGACAGAGACAGCAGGGCAACCATCTGGGGCTGCATGTCGGTGTGGAATCCGGGATAAGGCAGGGTGGCGAAGTCGATGGGCTGGGGGCGGTCCGGGCCTTTCACCCGAAGCCAGCCGTCACCGCGGTCGACGTCACACCCGGCCGCTTCGAGCTTGGTCAGCTCCATCCTGAGGTGGTCGGGACGGCAACCGGTCACAGTCACGTCACCTGCGGTGATGGCCGCAGCCACCGCATAGGTCCCGGCCTCTAGTCGGTCGGGGACGACCTTGTGTACGACGGGCTCCAGGCTCTCCACTCCCTCGATGGTCACCAGCGAAGTGCCCGCTCCCTCGATGTCGGCTCCCATCGCGTTTAGCTGGGTGATCAGGTCCTGAATCTCGGGCTCGCGCGCGGCATTGACGATGACGGTCTCCCCTTCGGCGAGAACACCGGCAAAGAGGAGGTTCTCGGTTGCCCCCACGGACGGGAACGGCAACTCGATCTCTGTGCCCTTCAGCCGCCCGTCCACCGTCGCCACCAGCTCACCGTGGACCAGGTTGAAGGATGCGCCCATCTGCTCGAGCCCGTGGGTGTGCCATTCGATGGGCCGCGCTCCGAGATCGTCTCCCCCCGGCAACGCCACACGTGCCTCGCCACATCTGGCCAACAAGGGCCCAAGGACCACGATCGAGGCCCGCATCTGCCGGACCAGTTCGATAGGTGCCTCGGGGCGCGGCTCGTCGGGGACCACCACCCAGATCTCATGGTCGGCCCGCTCCACCCGGCAACCGGTGTGCTCGAGTACACGCACCATCAGATCGACGTCGAGTATCGAGGGCACGTTCGTGAGGTGATGCCTGCCGGGGGCGAGCAAGGTGGAGACGATCTCCTTGAGAACCGCGTTCTTGGCGCCGAGGGTGCTGACGGTGCCGGTCAGACGCGCTCCGCCCTCGACGAAGATCTTGGACATCCCGTGAATCTACCTGCGCCCAATGCCACACCTGGTGACCGGCGAGAAGCGTCGGCCTCGCTACCCTGCCGCCCGTACATGAGAATTGCTGTCGGTTCGGACCATGCCGGTTTCCCGTTGAAAGAGCATCTCGCCTCGTGGCTCGCCGAGTCCGGGCACGCCGTCTACGACCTGGGGACACATTCCGCGGACCCGGTCGATTACCCGGACTACTCGGCGGCAGTGGCGCAGGCGGTGCTGGACGGTCGAGCCGACCGGGGCGTGATCGTGTGTGGATCCGGAGCAGGCGCTGCGATCGCGGCCAACAAGCTCAAGGGGATCAGGGCAGGAGTGGCCCATGACAGCTACACCGCTCACCAGATGGTCGAGCACGACGACGCCAACATCCTCTGCCTGGGCTCGAGGGTGATCGGCCAGGCGCTGGCAGAGGACCTGGTCAAGACGTTCGTCGAGGCCAAGTTCTCACGCGAGGAGCGTCACGTGAGACGTCTCGACAAGATAAGGGCTCTCGAGGCCTGACCGGCCCGGTCACTAGCCCTCGAGGCTGGAGGCGGCAAGACCGGCGAGGGCGTTGAGACCCTGCACACCTACCTCGCCGGAGAGGCGGCCCAGGTTCTCGTTGTCCGGTCCCAAGACCACATAGGTGGGGGTCCCTGTCATCCCATAGGCAGCAACGATGCTGCCGCTCTGGTCGTCCTTGATCGTCGGACTGGTCCACCCTTCCCCGTCCAGCCAGTCCTGGGGAGGCCAGGTGGAGCCGTCACGTACTCGATTGGTGAGGACGGTGGCTCCGTAGAGGTCGACACCTGCTGGCAACCCCCCGGCGGCGACCCACTGCTGGATCACCGGAACCTCAACCTGGCAGTGCGGACACCAGTGGGCCAGCAAGACGACGACCTTCGCTCTCCCGTCGGGTCCGATCGTGATCTCGTTGCCGTCGAGATCCTCGCCGCTGACGGTGGGGGCTGTGAACCCGACCGCGGGGTCGGCGGCGCCGGAAGGGAGGACCGGAAGGTTGGTTCCCTCGACGGTGACCTCGCCATAGGCGATGCTCTCCTCGACGGGGCCCTCTCCGGCGATGGCGATCGCCAGCCAGACGATGAGCCCGAGACCGACGACACCGCCGGCGATCCAGTAGATCAGGCTCTTGCTGTTCGACGACTGCTTATCGCGCGATGCTGTTCTTGTTGACATAGAAACCCAGTAGGACGGCTATCAGGATAAACCCGGCTCCCGCCATAAACGGGATGCTGATGAACCCGAAGATGTCGACGAAGACCGCCGAGCACGGATTCGACGGGTCACAGGCACCGCTCTCGAGGTTCGGCACCCGCTGGAGGATGTAGTGGTAGATGGAGATGCCGAGGCCGATCAGTGCCAGCGGTAAGGCGTAGTACTTGACCTGGAACTCCCGTCGGATCGCAGCGACGAGGAGGACGATGGCCATCGGGTACATGGCGATCCGCTGGAACCAGCAGAGTCGGCAGGGCGGGAAGTGGATGATCTCCGAGTAGACCAGCGAACCAACCGTGGCGACGAACGCCACGACCCAGGCCAGCCAGATGGCCTGGGTGCCGAGAAGAGCGGCGGCCTCGCGCCCCCGGACGAGGCGGTAGGCGAGAAGCGCGGCCGCGGCCAGCAGCGCCACCAGGGCGAGCAACGCGACGATCGTGCTGTAGAGGAAGATTGCGTTGGCGGACATCGAATGCCACAGATTCGCAGCACCGTCACGCTAACCGGTCGAGGCCCACCGTCTAAGGCGAACCCAGGGTTCCAGGCCCCGCTCAGCGAAGTCCAGCGCCCTCAGATGGGGCGAAAGACCGATGATTAGGGTGTCCCACCGCAGGCGACCGATCGGCTTTTGAAACCAATGAGCCAAGACCCGAGATCACGCGACATCGCCCATGTCGGTTCGGTGGAGCTCTTCACGCCGACCTTCGAGAGGAGTCGGAAATTCTTCGTCGACCTGATGGCGATGGACGAAGTGGGAGAACGCGGCGACTCGGTGTATCTCCATGCCTGGGACGACTATGAGCGGTTCACGATCAAGCTCACCGCCCGCGACTCCGCCGGCATCGGCCGCACCTACCTGCGCGCCGCCGGGCCGGACGCCCTGCAACGCCGCGTCGAAGCCCTGGAGGCATCCGGCGCCACGGGTCGATGGGTCGAGGACGAGTTGGGATTGGGCCCGATCTATCTCACCGGAGACCCCGACGGTCACGAGATCGGCCTCTACTGGGAGACCGAGCGCTACCAGGCTCCCCCCGAGCTGATGCCCTCCTTGAAGAACCAAGCGGCGATGTTCCCCGGACGGGGAGCCAACATCCGGCGGCTCGACCATGTCAACTATCTGGCGGTGGACATCCCGGCCAACGTCGCCTTCATGACCGAGGCGCTGGGAGCGATGCTCACCGAGCAGATCCTGTCAGAGGACGGGCCACCGGCAGCCACCTGGGTCACCTTCAGCGACAAGTCGTACGACATCGTCCACACCGTCGACCGCACCGGGACCTACGGCCGCCTGCACCACATCGCTCTGGCCACCGACACCCGGGAAGACATCCTTCGCGCCGCCGACGTGTGTCTCGAAAACGGGATCCACATCGAGACCGGCCCCCACAAGCACGCCATCCAACAGACCTTCTTCCTCTACGTCTGGGAGCCGGGTGGGAACCGCATCGAGTTGTGCAACGCCGGGGCTCGACTCATGCTCGCTCCGGACTGGCCACCGGTTTCCTGGACGCCCGAGGAGCGGGCCAAAGGCCAGGCTTGGGGGTTGAAGACGATCGAGACCTTCCACACCCACGGCACTCCCCCGGTCGAGATGGACTGAGCCGGCTCGTAGAGACGTGCCGCGCTCGGTTGCGTTGCCGGCCAGGCTCACTCGGTGGTCACCAACGTCCGCGGGCTGAGATGGCCCACCTTGTGCGACACACTTCCCATGAGGATTCCGCCCAGATCTCCCAGGCCTCGACGCCCCATCACGATGCAACGCTGAGACCCCCAGACAACTTCCCCCACGACACGTGCCGCACGCTCGGAGTGATCGGAGCCATCGATGGCGAGAAGGATCATGTTCATGTTCTGTCCTTTGCTCCCTCGATCCTGGCCGCGAGAAATCCCTCCAGCCAGGGTCTAAAGCCCACTCCCGGAGGCCAAGAGTCATTCCCGACTGTGGCGTGAGGCGTTGAGCCTCAGGTGCCAACCACCAGATCGGCCCGCACTGGCTCCGTCAGATTCAGATAGTCGTCGAGACCCATGGTGATGGTCTCGGTGTGGCTGCCCGCCTTGAAGGTGATGGTCGGGCTGCTCAAGCCCTCATCGACCAGGGTCGGCATGTCGTAGAGGGAGCCGAAAGGTGGCTCGGCGCCGGTCTCGCAATCGGGGAACATCTGACCGAACTCGCTCTCCTCAGCAAGACGAACATCGGCGACACCCAACGCGCCCGCTGCCTTCTCCAGGTCGACCATCTGATCACCGGGGACCACCACCATCGCCAAACCCTCCCCGGCTTTCAAAAGCACCACCTTGGCGATCTCCCTGCCTGGAACGTGCTCTGCTTCGGCCACCTCGCTGGTCGTATAGGCAACAGTGTGAGGATGGATCTCATACTCCACGCCGTGTTCCGTCAGGTAACCACGAACTCTTTCTGCTGACATCACGTCACCTCCTTGCATCCTCGAGTATCCCAGAGAGAGCGAACGCCGCGAGGGGAAAATGTCATATCACGATGGCACGCGCTTAGGTCCGGGCGGTAAGGGGTATTGATCCTCTACCGACAGCCATGACCGGCAGACACAATTCGAACCCGTGGTGACCAAAGGGTCGCTCCTCCCATTCCACGACCGAACGGAGGTCCCAGATGACCAGGAAAGCCGAACGAGATCCGCTCCTCGAACATGCCAGAGAGGAAGCCGAGGGAACCGAGCTCCTGGAGAACCCGGATCGCGACGCTCTTCTCGAAAGGGAGCGTGAAGAAGCCCAGGGTGTCGAGGTATTCGAAGACCCCGATGCCACCCTTCCGGGGGCCGCGATCAAAGAGGGCGCTCCTGGGCATGAGTTCCTCTCCGCCGAGTCGGTCGGCTTGGGCCGGGAGGACGATGAGTTCCGGGCAGACGACGAAGAGGAGAACCGGTAGGTCACCGACATGAGTCCTTGTGCCCGTGCGTTGGCCCGACGGGCACGAGAGTCTCGTGTATCCGGGACCCGACATCGTCGTCGAGCACAAGCGCCGTAAGTCCACCGCCGGCTGAACCTTCCCCAGCAACGAGGCAGCCCAACTCGGACTCGTCGACGTTAGGCCACGATATCGGCAGTCCCGACCGGATTCGAACCGGCGTTTCCGGCTTGAAAGGCCGG
>CAZYCX010000104.1:0-5698 GCA_964645875.1 uncultured Acidimicrobiaceae bacterium | reverse complement strand
CGCTGGCTTGGGAGCTGATGAATACTGAACTCACAGGACTAACACGCACCAGGGCCGGATCCGGTTTACCTGCTTGTGCGAGATCAGGTTGCTGTGTACATGCCTTCTCGACGCCCCAGGGCCGGTATACCGGCCCCACAGCATTAGGAAGCAGAAATGGGGCTACTGGAGGTAGCGGCGGTTCGACTCGTAGAGGCGGTCGAGCCGCTCGACTCTGGCGTCCTCGCCGTCGACTGCCCGCGCCGCGACCAGCAGCAGGTCGACCAGGCCGTGGAAGTCGTCGATGGAGATCTCCTCGAGCATGGGGACGGCGGAGGCCTCGTCGCCCGCTTCGACCTCGGTCAGGTTCCCCCGGTTGTGCCAGTTGCCCAGGGCGAGACAGAGCCCGGTGGCCCGATATCCGTAGACACCGAAGGCGGTCGCCTCACAGCCCCCGCCGTCCATGAGCCGACGCTGGTGTGACAGGCCCGCCTGCTCGACGGCGTGACAGATCAGGTTGGACAGCTCCCGATCGAAGATGGTGGCCCGGTCGCCGATCCGGATGATCGGCCCGTCGCCGATGCGGGCGTTGGGCAGTTCACGGGAGGTCTCGATGGAGAGGAGCCGGGCCCCATCGGGGATCGTCTGGTGCTTGGCGGCGTGGATCGCTCCGATGAGGCCTACTTCCTCCGCCCGGGTGAGCATGACCCCGAAGTGGCGCAGCGCGGGGTCTCGTCTCGCCTTGTCCAGTGCGGCCAGGGCGGCGGCGGCCCCGGCGAGGTCGTCACACGCCGGCGCCCGGAACAGCCCTTTCTTCTGACGTCTGCTGCGGAACTTCCACATGGCGATGTCACCCTCGTGGACCTCGCCCCGGAACGACGCTCCGCCTCTGCTGGTCTTCGGGTCGTACTCGGTGACACGTCCGGTGGGCCCGTCGGGGCGGGACACCACCTCGATGGCGGCGTCGGTGAAATAGGCGGCGTCCACACCTCCCCGGAACTCGAAGGTGCCGTCGCCGTCGAGGACCACGAATGCGGGATGATCCATGTGGGCGACTGCGAGCACCGGAGCGGCCCGTTTGCGTCCCCTTTGGGTGACGAAGAGGTTGCCCCCCGAGTCGCGGGCCACCTTCAGGTCGTCGCGACGTTGCGCCCATCGGTTCACCCAGTCGACCACTGCGTCTTCGCGCCCCGATGCGGTGGGGAGGTTGGCCAGCTCGGCCAGCCACTTCTCCGCGGTCGATCTACTAGCCATTGCCCCCTCCGTCAGCTTCGCTGACACCTCCCCCAACGTTCGCTTCGCTCACTGGGGGAGGAAATTAGACGTCGAAGGGAGTGTCGGTGAAGAAGTCGGCGGGTTTCTTGAGATCGTCGTCGTCGGTGGCGGTCTTCTCGATGCCGAGACGCTCCCGCACCGCCTCGTAGCCGCCCGACTCGAGCTCGTCGGCGAGCTCCTCGCCGCCGCTGTCGACCATCCGGCCGTCGATCATCACGTGGATCCGGTCGGGGGTCAGATAGCGGAGGATACGGCTGTAGTGGGTGATGATCAGGACACCCAGGTCGGGCGAGCGCATCCCCTCGACGGCCTCGGAGACCTGTTTCACCGCATCGATGTCGAGACCCGAGTCCACCTCGTCGAGCAGAGCCATCCTTGGACGGAGCACCGCCAGCTGGAAGATCTCCGACTTCTTCTTCTCACCGCCCGACAGGTCGGCGTTGAGCGACCGGTCGAGGAACCGGGTCAGGTCGTAGCGCTCCGCCTCCGTCTCGATGCGTGATGCCGCCTCGTCGGCGTCCATGCCCCTCTCGTCGGCCGCCTCGAGGAGGAACTCGCGCAGCCGGACCCCGGGGATCTCGGTCGGGTACTGGAAGCTCTGCAGCAGACCGAGACGGGAACGCTCGTCGACAGGGAGCGACAGGATCTCGTCGCCGTTGACCGACGCCGCACCGCCGTCCACCTCGAAGTCGGGGCTCCCGGTGAGCACGTGGCACAACGTCGACTTCCCCGACCCGTTGGGTCCCATCACCGCATGGATCTCGCCGAAGGGGACCTCCAGCGACAGGTCGTGGAGGATCTGCTTCCCGCCCACCGAGGCGGACAGGTCGGTGACCTTCAGGGCAGTGCTCACGAGTCCTCCAGTTCGAGGTAGACGGTGCCGTCCTCGACAGAAACGTCGTAGACGGGGACCGGCTTGGTGGCGGGGAGGGCGCCGGGCTCGCCGGTCTTCAGGTCGAACTCCGACCCGTGGCGGGGACACTCGACCGTCCGGTCCCACACCTCCCCTTCCGACAGGGAGGCCTCGGCGTGGGAGCAGCGGTCACCGATGGCGTATACGTCGTTCTCGATGCGAAACATGGCGATTCGGTGGTCGCCGATGGTGACCCTGACTCCCCGGCCCCGGGGCAGCTGGTCGAGCTGGGTGACCTCGACCTTCACGTCAGCCTCCCCTCCTCCTGAGCCTGGATGAACCGACTGAACACCTCTGTGGAGACGGGCTCGGCGATGCCGGCGATGGGGAGCCGGTCGATCACCTCGGTGAAGAAGCCCCGGATGAGGAGACGCTCGGCGCGCTGCCGGCGCAGGCCCCTGCTCTGCAGGTAGTAGAGATGCTTCTCCTCGAGCGGGCCCACCGACGAGGCGTGGCCACACACCACGTCGTCGCAGAGGATCTCGAGATTGGGCACCGAGTGGGCCTTGGCGTTCTCGGAGAGCACCAGGTTGCGGTTGGTCTCGAAGGTCGACGTCTTCTGGGCGTCCTTCTCGATGCGGAGGAGGCCGGTGAACACGCTCTGGGCGGAGTCTTCGAGAGCGCCCTTGAGGAACACGTCTGAAGTGGTGCTGCGCCCGACGTGGTTGACCACCATCCGGTAGTCGAGAGTCTGCGAGCCTTCCCCGAAGAAGAGCCCGACGACCTCCGACGACGAGCCATCGCCTTCGAGGTCGACCGCCAGGTCGAGTCGTCCCAGGTCTGCACCCAGCCCGACCTCACCGACCCGCGAGGTGGCGTCCCGGCCGACCCGGACCCGCTGGTGCACCACGTTCGAGGCGGCGTGATCGAGATTCTGCACGGCCAGGAACCGGAGGTTGGCCCCGTCGGCGACGCGGATGTCGACCTCGGGCACCATGAGCAGCCGCTTGCCCTCGGCGCTGCGGTACACGACGAGGACCCGGGCCTCGGCCTGGGTGCCGACAGACACCCCGATGTGAGGAAACGAGGCGACGTCCTCGGTGACTCCCTGCACTTCGACCACCAGTGGATCCTCCACCGCCCGGCCGTCGGGGACGTCGATGAACACGGCGTCGTTGGCGAAGGCGCTGTGGGCCGCGGCCAACTTGTTGTGATCTGCGGGCACGACCGTGTCGCGCTCGGGAGCGTCGGCCAGCCGGACGACGTCGGCCCCGTCGGAGGCGGCTTCGACCACCTGGCCGTCGACGATGAGGACATGACCCGAGGTGGCTTCGAGGGACTCGATGAAGGGGCCGGGTGAAAGCCGGTCGCCGGGAGACTCAGCGAGGCTCAGCGAGGAGAAGGGCAGGTCGTAGTCGACGTAGCGCCAGTCTTCCTCGGCGCCCGTCGGCTCATCGAGCGACTCGAACACCTCGAACGCGGCGGCCATCTGGGCAGCCCGCCATTCGGGGACCGAGGCACTGATCCTCTCGAGGCTTTCGGCGTCAAACGCGGTCAAATACGGCTCCGATTCGGGATGTTCCGATCGTATTTCACCTATCCGGCTAGTGCGAATTACTCGGCCGGGCGCAGCGCGTCGACGGTGACGTCGGAAGCAGCGTTCCAGAGCATCCAGCCCAACCCGTATTGCTCGGTCATCTCGATCTGTGCCCGCACCTGGCGACTGTCATATCCGAAGTCCTGGAGCCAGGGGCGCACCACCACTTGTCGGGGTAGACGCTCCATGCCAGTCGCCAGTGCCCGTTCGACGACGTCGCCGGGCCGCTCGTCGGATGGAAAGCCGAAGAACATCGGGTCGTAGTGGGATGGGTAGAGCATCGGGGAGACCACGTCGACGATGGCGGCGATGTCCTCCCAGCGCTGTCCGATCCCGCCGTCGTCCTTGGCGGTGGTCAGGTAGCCGAAGATGTCGGCGGCCACGGCACAGCCCATCGGTCGCAGCGCCGCGACCGCGGCGTCGAGAAAGCCGGTGATGGTCGACAGCCGCACCTCGGGACTGACACCGCCGTCGAAGGTGGCGAACTCGCTGCGGGCATCGGGGAACCTCACATAGTCGAACTGGATCTCGTCGAGACCCGCCTCACAGGCTTCGACCGCCAGATCGAGCCCGTACTGTCGAGCGCTGGCGTCGGTGGGGTCGAGGAAGTACTGCCCCCGCGACTCGTACGGGGTGTCGGTGCGCGAGTCCAGCACCGCCATCTCCGGATTGTTGGCGGCGGCGATCGGGTCGTTGAAGAGCACTATCCGCCCGATGGTGTAGAGCCCGAGATCGTCGGAGCGTGCCACCACCCGGTCGAGGTCGAAGGCGTCCTGGACCGCCCCCCCTTCGACTGCGACCGGGTTCTGACTGTCGTACCAGACCTTCCCCGTCTCGTCCTTGAGATCGATCATGAGCGCGTTGAGCTCGGTGCCCATGGCCATGTCGACGAATCGATCGAAGTCGTCGCGCATGCTCTCGCCGCTGATGTGGACGGCTCGGGCGACGAATGGCTCCAGCTCCACGATCGACTCCCCGGTCTGGCCTTGCCAGGTGAACGTGGTCGGCTCCCAGGCCGGACGCTCGACCATCACCCGTCCCTCCTCGGCGCCTCGAATCTGGAAATAGCCGTCGGTGTCGGTGACGCCGGAGGCTCCACCGGCGGTGACCGTCGCCCCGTGGAGACCGTCTCCCTCGCCGTCGACCACCCGGCCGCGCAGAACCCGCGCCTTGAGCACCACCTCGAAGCGTTCCCCGGGCTGGTCGTTGAGGGTGAGCCGTTGGGGGACATGGCCGGGAGCGCTGATCTCGAGCACCTTGGTGGAACTCGACCACACCAGGTCGACCCGGCCGTCGGCCCCGGTGGTGCCCGCCTGGGACCCTCCGATGTCGACCACGGCGGAGGCAACTGGCGTTCCCAGGTCGTCGAGCACACGCAGTTCGTATGCATGGGACTGTCCGAGCAGGGACCAGCTCGCCCACGAGATCCAGACGATGGTGAACGCAACCAGCAGTCGAAACTGGGTTCGGCGGGCCACGGTCCGTCCAGCGTACCGGGCGTTATCGGGTACTCGCAGGTAGCGGGTTGCCAGATTCCCCCAGGCTGGTTAGGTTTTCCACAAGGGGGTTGACCTGGAGGCCGCTTTGGGTAAGGCCATGAAGGCCCGACAACCGAGAATCGAGAGAGGCACCAGCCCCTCCGACACGGTTGGTCTCTATCTCGACGAAGTATCCGAACACGAGCTTCTCACTGCCGAGGACGAGGTCCATCTCGCCCGGGCCATGGAGCAGGGCAAGAAAGCCCAGGCGGTCCTCGACTCCGGGGACTACGACCAGTCCGAACGCGCCAAGCTGATGCGCGCCGTGGCCGCCGGCGAGGAAGCCAAGATGAGCTTCATCCGGTCGAACCTGCGTCTCGTCATATCGATCGCCAAGCGATACACCGGCCGGGGCCTCGACCTGCTCGACCTGATCCAGGAGGGCAACCTCGGTTTGATCAGGGCGGTCGAGAAATTCGACTGGCGCAAGGGCTTCAAGTTCTCCACCTACGCCAC
>CAZYCX010000103.1:2382-5794 GCA_964645875.1 uncultured Acidimicrobiaceae bacterium | reverse complement strand
CATCGCTACCCGTCGTTCACCTGGCCCTTCGGCGGGAACCGCAATTCGCATCGGGTATTGACGCTAACCGCTCAGTCCGTCTCGGTCAGGTCGGCGCCCGACTCCAGCGCGGCCAGGGCGTTGCGCAGCGCCTCACGCGCCCGGGCTGCAGACTCCGGGTCGAGACTGTGCGGGTCGAGGGAGAGGTTGAACCCGCCCATCTCGGCCATGATCCGCTCGCCGGTCTTCACGTCGGAGAACTCCCCTACCACCTCATAGGTGCGCAGCGGGTGGCTGATGCCTTTCAAGCCCTGGTCTCCGAGGGGGCGGCAGTAGATCTCGTCCTTGACCAGGGTGTAGGTGGAGTGCGAGATCTGGATCTGGTCTGGTCCCGCCGTCGACTCGAGACGGGAGGCGGTGTTCACCGCGGTGCCGACGATGGTGTAGTCGAGCCGATCCTCGGACCCGAAGTTCCCCACCGTGCAGTACCCGGTGTTGATGCCCATCCGGGCGTGGATCGGATCGGGCCCCACCTTGTCCTCCCACTCGGCGCGCAGCTCCTCGATACGCGACCGCATCCTCAACGCCATCCGCACACAGGCGAGGGCGTCGGCTTTGCGTCCTCGAGTGTCGGGGTCTCCGAAGAAGATCATGATCCCGTCGCCGATGAACTTGTCGATGGTGCCCCCGCACTCGTCGGCGATCTTCGCCATCTCACTGAGGTACGAGTTCAGGATCTCGCTGATCTCCTCGGCCTCGAGCCGGTCGGTGAGATCGGTGAACCCTTCGATGTCGGAGAAGAAGACGGTGAGCTCCTTCCGGTAGGACTGGAGCCGAACCTCGGTGCGTCCTTCGAATATCGAGTCGTAGACCTGGCGGGACAGATACTTGGCGAGCTTGGCGGACAGCGCCTCCAACTGCTCGTTCTTCTCGTTCAGCGACTTGTTGGCCAGATGCAGTGCGTGCTCGGCCACCTTCCGCTCGGTGATGTCACGGATGATGCCACTGTAGAAGCGCTCGCCTTCGACCTCCCAGGTGGCCAACGACAGCTCGATCGGGAACTCCCGGCCCTCCCGGTCGAGCCCGGCGAGCTCCACGGTCTTGCCGATGACATGGTGCTCGCCGCCACCGCCGACTCGCTTCAACCCCGCGGCGTGCTGGGCCCGGTAGCGGTCGGGGATGATCACGTCGAGAGTCTCCCCCATCATCTCCTGGGAGCTGTAGCCAAACATCTCCGCGGCGCCGTGGTTCCACAACATCACCTTGCCCGAGGCGTCTATGGACACCACGGCGTCGCTGGCCGAGTCGAGGATGGCGTCGAGACGCTGCTCGGAGAGAGTGAGGGCATGGGTCATGGCGCTCCTCTCGGTGATGTCCCGGATGATCCCCGAGAAGTACCGCTTGCCGTTCTCGATCCAAGTGGCGAGGGAGAGCTCGATGGGGAACTCGGACCCTTCCTTGTGGAGGCCGGACACCTCCACGGTGTGGCCGATGATCCTGGTCTCACCGGTGGCCACCACCCTCGCCAACCCGGCCTCGTGAGCGTTGCGGAACCGTTCCGGGACGATCATGGCGAGCCGTTGACCGATCACCTCGTCCTCCCGGTGACCGAACATCTTCTCGGCGGCGGGATTCCATGCGATGATCTCCCCGCTCTCGTCGGCGGTGACGATGGCGTCGGCAGCCGACCTGAAGATCGCATCGACTATCCCGTCGGGGGTCATCCCGTTGCCCGATGTCATCGGCGAAGTCTATGCCGACGATCGGGAGGGCGACTACCCATTGGCCCTCGCTACCCAACTGCTTCTCAGGCCTCTGAGGAAGCTCATAGATCCTGTTCGTCGGCCTCTTCACCGTCACTGCCTGGTTCAACGCCTATTTCATGTGGCGTGACTGATCCCTCGCCCTAGCCTCCCCACTCTGTGCCCATGACCGACTCCAACACCTCCTCCGACCGGCGGACCGGCAATGAACGAATGGGTGGCGACGGAGCGGTGCTGTCCGAAGAGTTGAGACGTGCCGACGAGGCGGGAGCAGCAGACCACGCGGTGATCCTCGTCGAGGGGGCCAGCGATCAGAGGGCGCTCGCCGCTCTCGCGTACCGCCAGGGCCGCGATCTGGCATCAGAGGAGGTCACGGTCGTTGCCACTGCGGGGGTCACCAACCTCGGGAGGTTTCTCGACATGCTCGGGCCAAACGGATACGACGTCCGACTGGCCGGCATCTGCGACCAACCCGAGCTCGAAGAGCTCCGCAACGCCCTGGCGTTTGGTGGGCTGGCCGCTCCGACCGGATGTCGCGCCGACCCGGAGGCGCTCGGCTTCTACATATGCGTGCGCGATCTCGAAGACGAGCTGGTTCGGGCGCTCGGAGCCGATGCGATGATCGATCTGATCGCCGCCCAAGGCCAGCTCCGTCGTTTCCGCAGCTTTCAGAACCAGCCGGCACAGCGTCACAAGACCATCGAGGCACAGATATGGAGATGGCTGGGCAACCACAAGATCCGCTATGCCCCGCTCATGGTGTCCGCGCTGGACCTCGACGCCGTGCCGCGGCCGTTGTCGGCGGTGCTCGATCGCGTCTGAGACACGACTGCGGCCCGTGAGATAGGTTGGGCGATCATGAGCGACGAGATCGTCACTTGGCTGCTGGACTCAGACCCGGCGATCAGATGGCAGGTGAAGCGCGACCTCACCGACGAGCCCGCCGACGCGGTGGCAGCGGAACGCTCCCGGGTAGCCCGCGAGGGTTGGGGAGCGAGACTGCTCGATCTCCAGGGCGACGACGGCAACTGGGGCGGAGGGGCGTACACACCGAAGTGGATCTCGACCACCTACACCCTGCTCCTCCTCCGGCACTACGGGATCGACCCCGACGACGAGAGAACGCGCGATGCCATCGAACTGGTTCGGGATCGCGTGGTCATGGGCGCCAAGGGATGGCCCTTCTTCGAGTACCGCACGGAAGCCTGCGTCACCGCGATGGCCCTGGCGTTGGGCTCGTACTTCCTCGGTGACGGCATGGACATGCCTCAACCCGAGTATCTGCTCGACCGCCAACGCGCGGACGGGGGCTGGAACTGCGAGGTCTCTTCAGCCCGCTCGTCGTTCCACACCACGATCTCCGTCCTGGAAGCCCTCCTCGAGTACGAGCGTGCGCTGGGAGGAGATGCCGCATCGGCGGCTGCCAGACGGCGGGCCCACGAGTACCTGCTGGAGCGGCGGCTCATGTACTCCCTGTCCACCGGCGAGTTGATCAACGAGAGGTGGCTGCTGATGTCGTTTCCCCCCCGCTGGCATTACGACGTTTTGCGCGGGCTCGACTATCTGCGTGACGCCGGTGTCGAACCGGATGAGCGCGGTGACGAGGCGGTCGAGGTGATCGCCTCGAAACGTCGCAAGGACGGCACGTGGCCCCTGCAGGGGCGACATGC
>CAZYCX010000103.1:0-2282 GCA_964645875.1 uncultured Acidimicrobiaceae bacterium | reverse complement strand
GTGTCGGTCAGTTCCGGGTTCGATGGCAATGGCTGGGCCTCCCCGGTGGGGACGAACCCGGCCTTCTCATAGAGACGCACGGCAGGGAAGTTCGTCTCCACCACCCACAGTTTCACCTCTTCGGCTCCGACGGTCCGGCTCCAGTCGATGACCGCGTCCACCAGCCCCTCGCCCAAGCCCGAACCTCGGACTTCGGGTGCCACCCACATCCCGTAGAGATTTCGGGTCGCAGGCTCATCTTCACGAGCGAAAGCCCCGACCATCCCGGTGAAACCGCCGTCGCCCTCGATGACGAAGATGATCTCGTCATCGCCCGAAGCCGCCCGGGCGGCTATTTCCTGCCAGATCTGATCGTCCCGTGACGACGCCTGGTCATAGGACGCGGCGAAGGAGTCGGGGTCGGTGCGTAGGGCACGCAGCCTCACCTCTCGGAGGGGCGTTCCCTCGCCAGGGCGGATGCGTCTGATGGTCATGGTCAAATGATCCTCCCTGCGTGCTCGAGCAACGCCTCCCTGGCGAGGATCCGCCCGGGTCCGAGTCGTGAGAGATCGAGACTGGGCGGGCGCCCAACGATCGTCTCGGCCAGATGACGGCCGACGGCATGGCACTGCTGGAAGCCGTGGCCACTGAAGCCGGTGGCCTGGTACAACCCTGCGATCTCCGGCCATTCCCCGACGATTGCGTTGGCATCGAGCCGGTTCTGGGCATAGAGGCCGGCCCATGAACGGACCACCTCGAGACGGTCGAATGCCTCCACCTTCGATACCAACTCGGGCCAGATGACCTCGTAGAAGCGCGATCGTGGTGCCGGGGTGAAGTCGAATCCGACGGGGTCTTCGTCGGTGGACCAGGCCATGAAGAACGTGCCGTCACTCTCCGGGATGACATAGACACCGGAAGGAAGGAAGAAGCTCGGAATCCGGTCGCCGCCCGGGACGTCACCCACGACGACGTACACCGTGCGCATCACCGGCTCCACCGGGATGTGAACTCCGACCGTGGCCAGCAGTGACGTGGACCATGCTCCGGCACAGACGACGACCGTGTCTGCATTCTGGATCGTGCCGTCGGCGAGACGCACGCCCACCACCTGGTCGCCGGAGACGGAGAGCGCCTCTACCTTCGCCACCATCGCGACGGCGCCGTTGGCGATGGCCTTGCGTCGATAGCCCTCGACTACCGCGTTGGGGTCGACGGAGCCATCGTCGGGGCCAAAGGTTCCCCCGATCAGATGGTCCGAGGCCAGGGCCGGGTGGCGCCGGGCGATGTCGTCGATGTCGAGCCACTCGGAGTTGCAACCGAGTCGCTGCTGGGTGCCGAGCCCGGCCAGGGCGTCTTCCTTGCCATCGTCGTCGACCATGAACAGATTGCCTTGCTTTCGCATCTGTGGGTCGGGTACGAAGTCGCCCACCGCCATCTCTTCGGGGAATCGCTCCAGGAATTCCATGGCGTACTGGGAGATGACGATGTTCTCCTCGAGGTTGAACTGGATGCGGACATTGCCGTCGGAGAGCATCGTGGACGAGTGCCGTAGCGTCGGATCGCGCTCGATGACAGTCACGTCGAGGTCGTCTTCGAGTCGGCGGAGATGGTGCGCGGTGGCCCAGCCCATGGCTGCTCCACCGACGATCAGGACGTCGGTCATCGCAGCACGAGGGTAACGAGGACCGGAGGGGTGTTGCCGCTGGCTCATAGCATGGAGGCGTGCAAGGGCTCTTGAGCCAGTTCAGCGTCTCCTTGTGGCTGGTCCTGGTCGTCGTGGCCGGGACTGCGGTGGGAGCATCGGTCGTTGGCTTCGATAGGGCGAGGTCACACCGCCTGTGGCTTCCTGCCGTTTTCCGCATCCTCACCGGAGGCTCGATCCTGGTGATCGTGGCGGCGACGGCCATGCCGTTCGCTGACGGCTTCCGCTTCGACGGTGACCTGGTGCTCGCACCCGGCGGCGCGGGTCTGGGCGACCTGGATCAGTTCCTGGCCGACCCCGCCTCTCTAGCCGGGATACTTCTGGTGTCGAACATCGCCCTCTATGTGCCACTGGCGTTCTTCGCCGTGATCGGCTTTCACCAGCGGCGACATCTCGTTCTGGTCGGCTGCTTGATTCTCTCGCTGATGGTGGAAGCGACCCAGTTCCTCCTCCTGGGACGGGTGGCGGCCACCGACGACGTGATCCTCAACATGACAGGAGCCGCGCTCGGGCTCGTGGCGGCGCTGGCGCTGATCGGTCGGTCAACGCGAGTGCGGGCTTCGCTGGGAATGCTGGAGAGCCCCGTACGCTGACCTCC
>CAZYCX010000102.1:0-6414 GCA_964645875.1 uncultured Acidimicrobiaceae bacterium | reverse complement strand
CCCGCCCCAATCGCCAGACGGTGAGCAGGGCGGGTTTTGTCGTGTTCGGGGCGGGACACTCGCCGGAGTCAGGGTATGAAGAGAGGCTCGAAGCGGACAGCTCTTGCGGCGTCTGAGCCACTTCGGATGCAGATCTGGTCAGGTTCGCAAGAATGGGTCCCATCGAAGCGAAAGAGCCCCAAGACATGTTCGGACCCAACAGCTCCCGTGTCGACGCCATGTACCGGCGTTATCTCGACGATCCCTCCTCGGTCGCCGAGGTGTGGAGAGAGTTCTTCGCCGACTACGAGCCGCACAGCCCCGAACTGGCCCGAGCCAGGAGACGGGAACAGCAGGCCGGGTCCGCATCGGCCCATCACCGCCGCCAACCCGGTACCCGCCAGATGGAGACGGCCGAAGCAGAGGAGACACCAGAGTCAGAAGACGGTGACGAAGGCGAGGCCGTCACCGAGCTGAAAGGCCCGGCGCGTCTCATCTCATCGCGGATGGACGAGAGCCTCGCCATCCCGGTCGCCACGTCGGTGCGCACCCTCCCCGCCAAACTCCTCGAAGTAAACCGCGAGACCATCAACTCCTACCTGCGCCGACATCAGGAAGGACGCAAGGTCAGCTTCACCCACCTCATCGGGTGGGCGGTGGTGCAGGCGGTCGCCGCCACCGATGGCATCAACGTCGCCTACCGGGAGATCGACGGGAAACCCCACAAGGTGACCCACAACGACATCAACCTCGGGCTGGCCATCTCGCTGGGGGAAGAGGCCCGAGCCAGCCTCGTCGTCCCCAACATCAAAGGGGCACAGGGACTCGACTTCAGGGAGTTCTGGCTCACCTACGAAGACCTGGTGACCAGGGCCCGCAACGGCGAGCTCGAGCTCTCCGACTTCGAAGGCACCACCATCACCCTGACCAACCCGGGCACGATCGGCACCACCCAGTCGGCACCGAGGCTCATGGAGGGCCAGGGCGCCATCATCGGTGTGGGGGCGGTGGCCTACCCCGCGGAGCACCGGGGCAGCGACCCGGCCCGGGCGGCCGAAGCCGGCCTGTCCCGAGTCGTGACCCTCACCTCCACCTACGACCACCGGGTCATCCAGGGGGCAACTTCGGGAGAGCTGCTCGCCAAGGTGGAAGAGCTGCTGTTGGGCGGGGACGACTTCTACGACAAGGTCTTCGCCGAGCTCGGCATCCACTACACACCGGCCCGCTGGGAGATCGACGAACACCCGGCCCGGGAAGCCGTCACTGTCGGCAGGGCCGCCAAGGAAGCCGGCATCGCCCGGCTGATCAACGCCTACCGAACCCAGGGCCACCTCATCGCAGACACCGACCCTTTGCGCCAAAAGCCGCCCCGGCTGTATCCCGAGCTCGACATCCACTACTACGGACTCACGATCTGGGACCTCGACCGCGAGTTCGCCACCGGTGGTTTTGGGGGAGCGACGGCCATGCCCCTGAAGCGGATCCTCTCCCGGCTGCGCCAGACCTACTGCGACACCAGCGCCATCGAGTACATGCACATCACCGACACCGACCAGAAGCGCTGGATCCAGGGCTACGTGGAGATCCCGCCCGAGGCCTTGGACCAGAAGGAGAAGCTGCGCATCCTCGCCAAACTAAATCAGGCGGAGGCGTTCGAGCGCTTCCTCCACACCAAGTACCTCGGCCAGAAGAGGTTCGGGTTGGAAGGCTCCGAGACGCTGATCCCAGCCCTCGATTCGATCCTCGAGGCCAGCGCAGCCGGAGGTCAGACCGAGGTGGTGATCGGCATGGCCCACCGCGGCCGGCTCAACGTCCTCACCAACGTCGTCGGCAAGAGCTATGCCACCGTCTTCGCCGAGTTCGAAGGGCAGCTCGACCCCGCCTCCACCGGAGGTTCCGGGGACGTCAAGTACCACCTCGGGGCCACGGGCAAGTACGAGACCAGCACCGGCAGCGAGATGGCAGTCGAGTTGGTGGCCAACCCTTCTCACGTGGAGGCGGTCGACCCGGTGTTGGAAGGCGTGGTCCGGGCCAAGCAGGAGCGCATCGGAAGTGGAGGAACAGACCAGGTCCTGCCGCTGCTCATCCACGGAGACGCTGCCTTCTCCGGTCAGGGAGTGGTCGTCGAGACCCTCCACCTCTCCCAGCTCTCGGGATACCAGACGGGAGGCACGGTCCACGTCGTGGTCAACAACCAGGTGGGCTTCACGACCCCGGTCCAGCATGCCCGCTCCAGCATCTATGCCACCGATGTGGCCAAGGCCATCGAGGCTCCCATCATCCACGTCAACGGAGACGATCCGGAAGCGGTGGTGAGAGCCGGGAGGTTCGCCGTCGAATACCGCAACACTTTCGCCCGGGACGTCGTCATCGACCTGGTCTGCTACCGACGGCGTGGTCACAACGAGGCCGACGAACCGTCGTTCACCCAGCCGCTCATGTACAAGCTCATCGACGACCACACCCCGGTACGGAAGCTGTACCTCGCCCACCTGGTCGACAACGGGGACATCAGCGTCGAGGAAGGTGAGGCGGCACTGGCCGAGTTCAGGGACATCCTCAGCCAGGCGTTCGAAGAGACCCAAGACTCGGACAGCCAAGCGAAGAAAACGGGCGACGGCGACGGCGCGCCCAAGCTGGTGGAGGGTCTGGGAGCCCGCGAAAAGGCCCCCACCCGGGTGGAGCGCAGCGAGCTGGAAGCGGTGCTCGCCAAGATGACGTCCCCGCCCGACGACTTCACGGTCCACCCCAAGCTGGTGAAGATGCTGGAGAACCGGGCCCGCATCCTCGAAGAGGACGCGATCGACTGGGGCACCGCCGAGGCTTTCGCGCTGGGGACGCTGGCCAGACAGGGCGTGGGGTCGAGACTGGCCGGCGAAGACTCCAAGCGCGGCACCTTCAGCCACCGACACGCGGTGATGGTGTGCCACGACACCGGCCGGGAATGGTCGCCTCTCGCCGAGATCGGCGCCGAGAACTCCACCACCGTGGAGATCGTCGACTCACTCCTCTCCGAGTTCGCCGCGGTCGGGTTCGAATACGGGTACTCGATCGAGCGGGCGGACCACCTGGTCATCTGGGAGGCACAGTTTGGGGACTTCGCCAACGGCGCCCAGGTGGTCATCGACCAGTTCGTCGCCGCCGGGGAGGCCCGCTGGGGCCAGCCTTCGGCGTTGGTGATGCTGCTGCCTCACGGACACGACGGGCAGGGCCCTGACCACTCCTCGGGGCGGATCGAGAGGTTCTTGCAGTTGTGCGCCCAAGACAACATGCGTGTCGTGGTGCCGGCCACCACCGGCCAGTATTTCCATCTGCTCCGTCGCCAGGCTCTGACCCGGGAGCGGAAACCGCTGATCGTGTTCGCCCCGAAGACGCCGCTTAGGGCAAAGGACTCGTTCTCCAAGACGGAGCTGTTCACCGACGGGCGTTTCGAGACGGTGCTGGACGACCCGAAGTCCCCCTCACGGCCACGCCGAGTGCTCGTCTGCGCCGGGAAGATCTACCACGAGCTGACCCGGGCACGGGACGAGGGCGAAGGGCTTGAAGAAGACATCGCGCTCATCCGGCTGGCGCAGCTGTATCCGATCCCCGAAGATCGTCTGGGCGAGATCGCGGCCAAGTACCCCGACGCCGAGATCGTGTGGTGTCAGGAGGAGCCCGAGAACCAGGGTGCCTGGCGGTTCGTCGAGCCTCATCTCGAGCGGATCTTCGGGAAGGCACCTACCTACGTGGGACGTCCCGCGTCGGCATCGACCGCTACGGGATCGGCTCGCACCCATCGACAGGAGCAGGAGAAGTTGATCGGGGAGGCGTTCTCCGTATGACCGCCTCGAGAGCGGAGAACCCGCTGCTCCTCGGTTAGCCTGTTCGGTGCGTCCTCGAGTTGGGGTAACCCGCCCCGTTTTCGTTAACTGGTGACAACCGATGCAATACGCGCCCCTGCCAACCGACGAGCAACTCGACCGCGTTCGAGATGCGATCGGCGCCACCTCCCTGCTGCACAAGCAGCGGATCGAGGCGGGCCTGGGCTGCACCATGGACGTGTTGACCGAAGGCTCGACCCAGCTGGTCCTGCGCCGCTACGGGCACTGGGTAGAGGATCGTGAGGTCGATGTGGCCGCCCGGGAGACCCGGGCTCTCGAGCTCCTCCAGCGGGCGAACATCCCCGCGCCGGCTCCGATCTGGATCGACACCGAAGGTGTGTTCGACGAGCGAGCGATCCTCATCTCTTTCGTGGATGGTGCCCCCGAACTGACCCCATCGAACCCGTTCGACTGGGCCGAGAAGATGGCCGCGGTGCTGGTGCGTATCCACGAGGTGCGTCTCGAGGAGTCGGATCTCGAGCTCTTCCCGCCAGGGGCCGGTGAGGACATGAGGAAGATCCAGGAGAATCCCGAGATGGTCCTCGAGCACCCCCTGGGGGAGGATCTCCTCCGGAGACGGGTCCTCCTCGGCAGCCGGGGACTCGAGTCGGACCAGGTGTTCAGCCACACTGACTTCTGGCCGGGCAACATCTTGTGGCGAAACGGTGACCTGGCCGCGGTGGTCGACTGGGAGTCACCGGCCATGGGTGACCGGGAGATGGACGTCGCCTATTGCTCGATCGACATCCGGTATCTGGGCATGGACCGTGTCGCCGACCATTTCACAAAGAGCTATCGAGAGATGAGTGACAGCCCGCTGCCCGACCTGACCCATTGGGAAGCCGTGGCTTTGTGCCGACCTGCGCCTGACATCGCCGAGTGGGTGCCGGCCTGGGTGGCGTTGGGCAGGGACATCAGCGTGGAGAGGGCCCGGGCCCGTTACACCGAGGTCCTCGAAGACTTCCTCGCCCGCACCGGGTAGGCATCAAAAGGCCCGGGACCCGGTTACCGTCGCAGCCCGTGAGCGGATATCCCGATCGTGTCACCATCACGGAATCGTCTTCTCGCGACGGTCTGCAGTCTCTCGGCGCATTCGTCCCGACGGGAGCCAAGGCGAGCCTGATCGACGACCTCGCCGGAGCCGGTCTCACCAGCTTCGATGCGGTGTCTTTCGTCAGCCCCAAGTGGGTGCCACAGATGGCGGACGGCGCTGAAGTGGTCGAGCGGGTCACTGCACCCGGCCTGAGGCTCATCGGCCTGGTGCCCAACATGCGGGGGCTGGAAGACGCGATGGGGGCCGGAGTCACCGACATCGGTGTGCTCACCGCGGCTTCCGACACGTTCAGCGAGCGGAACTTGAACGCAACCGTCGACGAGTCGATGCATCGGATCAGACGCATCGTGTTGGAGAGCCCCGAGACGCTCACTTTCCGCGCCTATGTCTCCACGGCCACCCACTGCCCGTTCGAGGGGGAACAGGATCCCGACTGGGTGGCGCACCTCGCAGAGACCCTCGCCGAATGGGGGGTACACGAGATATTCCTCGGGGAGACGATCGGCAAGGCCACCCCCGCGCACATCGAGCGACTACTCGACCACGTGCTCGGTCGGGTTCCGGTGGAACAGGTCGGAGCCCATTTCCACGACACCTACGGGCAGGCGATCGCCAACACCGTGACCGCCCTGTCGGCCGGGGTCGACAAGTTGGACTCGTCCGCAGGAGGGCTGGGCGGATGTCCCTATGCACCGGGGGCATCCGGCAACGTCGCCACCGAGGACGTGCTGTGGCTCCTGGACGGGCTCGGCATCGAACACGGCGTCGACGGCGCCGAGGTGGCCCGGGTCGCTCACCGCTTTTGCGAGGAGCAGAATCTGGTCTACAACAGCCGGGCCGGGTTGGCTCTCATCTCCCGAGGGGAAGAGGAATGAAGTCCATCTACGTCGACGACGATCTCACCGCCATACGCGGCCAGGTGCGCCAGTACGTGGAGCGCGAGGTCGTCCCGAACGTCGAGTCGTGGGAGACCGACCGGGCCGTGCCCAGGTCGAAGCTCGACGAGATGGGTGAGTTGGGTTTCTTCGGACTGCGCATCCCCGAGGAGTACGGCGGGATTGGACTGGGTCACGTCGCCTCGGTGGCTTTCGCAGAGGAGTTGGGTCGCAGCACCTCCGGCGGTTTCGCCATCACCGTGCTGGTCCACACGGACCTGGCCACGCCCTATGTCACCAACTTCGGCTCCGATGAGCAGAAGGAGCGCTGGCTGCCGAAGTTCGCCAGCGGCGAGATGATCACCGCCATCGGCGTCACCGAGCCCGACGCCGGATCGGATGTCGCCGCGATCAAGACCACGGCCAGGCGGGACGGCGACGGGTGGCGTCTCAACGGGACCAAGATGTTCATCACAAACGGAGCGATCGCCGACGTCGTGTTCATCGCCGCCAAGACGGACGTCGAGGTCAAAGGCTCACGCGGCATCTCGCTGTTCGCCGTCGAGAAGGGCTCCGACGGCTTCTCGGCGAGTCGGGCCCTAGAGAAGATGGGCTGGCACTCGTCCAACACCGCCGAATTGGT
>CAZYCX010000101.1:5297-6437 GCA_964645875.1 uncultured Acidimicrobiaceae bacterium | reverse complement strand
ACCGATCGTCTGGGGCGAGCCGGGCACCAACGGGCAACACGCCTTCTACCAACTCCTCCATCAAGGGACCACCGTCGTCCCCGCTGATCTCATCGGGTTCATCGAGCCCCATGACGACCACGGAGGCCAGCACGACATCCTCATGGCCAACCTGATCGCCCAGGCGGAGGCGCTGGCCTTCGGAAAGACCGCGGAAGAAGTCGGAGCCGCCGGCGTCGCCGACGATCTCGTGCCGCATCGGACCTTCCCCGGCAACCGCCCCACCTCAGTGATCCTGGCGCACAAGCTCACCCCGTCGGTGCTGGGACAGCTCATCGCCCTCTATGAGCACAAGGTGTTCACCCAAGCCACCATCTGGGGGATCAACCCCTTCGACCAGTGGGGGGTGGAGCTGGGCAAGGAGCTGGCCGAGGAGATCGTCTCCGAGCTCACCGCCTCGGAGACACCCCACCTCGGCCACGACACCTCCACCAACGCCCTGATCAGCCGTTACCGACAAGGCAGAGCCCAGCCCACCTGACCCCGCTAGCCGGGCCCGGCCCGGCACCGGTCATAGGTGCGCTCCCCGGGACGCTCGTCCTCCCGGAATCCCTTAGAGACGGCCCGCGGGGAGAGCTGCAGCGGCTCTACTTCAGAATCCGCCCCTCGATGAACACCGGGGTCGAAGACCAGGCAGGCGTTAGTTGTTCGGTGGCGCGGCGCTGATCTCTCCCAGGGCCGAGTCGGGGTCGCGCTCGACCGCGAGGTCGCCGATGGAGACGATGCCCACCAGGGTGCCGTCGTCCATCACCGGGAGACGACGGATGGCGTGCTCCTCCATGGCCTTGACCGCGGCGGCTACCGCGTCGTCGGGGCCGACCGTCACCAGGTCGTCGCGGCACACGTCCTCGAGCGTCGCCGACAACGGGTCGATTCCCTCGGCGATGGCGCGGACCACGATGTCACGGTCGGTGACGATCCCGCAGACGCTGCCATCGGACTTGGTCACCACCACGTCGCCGATGTCACGGTCGCGCATGGCGACGGCGGCGGAGTGGAGGGTGGCCTCTTCGGTCATGGCCACCGGGTCCGGGGTCATCACTTCTGCAATACGTTCGGGCATGAGAGCTCCTCTGTGTGGTTCGGTGGCTCTACCCGCTC
>CAZYCX010000101.1:0-5197 GCA_964645875.1 uncultured Acidimicrobiaceae bacterium | reverse complement strand
ACGTCGAGTACCGACCCGACTCGCGACCTGGCCCGCGATCAGCTCACGGACCGGACAGGACATCGAGCAGCTCGTCGCCGTAGGCGTCGAGCTTGGCGGGGCCGATCCCGGGGACCTCGAGCAGCGCCTCGCTCGTGGCGGGTCGGAGCGCGGCCAGGGACTCGAGGGTCTTGTCGTTGAAAACCACGTAGGCGGGCACACCCTGGGCCCGGGCCTGGTCGAGACGCCATGCCTTCAACCGCTCGATCATCTCCGGATCCCCACTTCCGGTGCCGGGGGTGAGTCGGCCCGGTCGGCCCGATTTCTCCACCCGGTCTCCCCAGGGGACGGCCATCGTCGCCCCGGCCAGTTGCATCAGGACACCGGTGGTGAGGACCTCGACGACGGTGCCGGTGTAGCCGCCGCTGATGGTCAGTTGGTCGCCGACGGCGACGTGGACGGCGTCGGCGGGAGTCTTCTCCGATGTGGCCGGCGCCACGGGCGGCTCGGCTGGGTGGGGGGCGGACCCGTCGATCTCGGTGAGGAATCGTGACGGTCGCTCCCGGTCTGCGAGCACCGTCACCGACTCCCGGCCCCGGGTGATGGCAACGTGGAAGACCCGCCGCTCCTCTTCGATGTCCTCGGCGAGCGAGTGGGGCATCGACCCCCGGTCGACACCGAACACCAGGACGTGATCCCACTCCAGTCCCTTGACCCGATGCACCGTCGACAGCGTCACCCCGTCGGGCGAAGTCGGGGTGCTCAACCGCTCCCGCAGCCAAGCTTCGAAAGCCTGCGGCTCGGGCCCGAGGGCGGCCACCCGGCGGAGGGCGGTGAGATCATCTCCCTGGGCGGAACGGTCGGCACGGGACCGTCCGGCGTCGAGGGCGGCCGCGGCTCTGTCGAGCCCGACGTCGGAGGTGAGGACCTCGAGGAGATGCGACGTCGACGCGGTCGCCCGCGAGGCAGTCTGGATGTCCTGGCAGAAGCCGTCCCAGCGGCTTCCCCGGCGTCCTTCCAGTTGGCTGCCGATCTCGACCAGGTCGCCGAGCGAGAAGGGACCGCGTCGACGGCCCATCAGATCGGAGAGCAGCCGGGTGATGCCACGACTGGGTCTCCGCACCGCCTCGAACAAGTCGTTTCGGCTCATCTCCGCAGGGTCGAGGGCGATCCGGATCCAGGCGAAGGCGGCTCGCATCAGGGTGCGGTCGAGGACGCTCGCCGAGAGCAGGGAGTCGAACGGCATCCCCCGCTCGGCCAGGGCGACCTGCACCGGCATCAGGCCGGAGTTGACCCGGGTCAAGACCGCGATCGATGAGGTCCCCACACCGGTCTCGATGAGATCTGTGATCCGCTCGACGGCGGCGATCGCCAGCTCGGATCCCGGCGAGGTCACCACCTCGAGGCCAGTGGTCTGGCTGCCGCTCGAGATCTTCTTGTCCACCCGGCGCAGGTTGTACGAGACCAGGTTCACCGCGGCCTCGACGACGTCGACCGGGCACCGATAGTTGACCTCGAGGGCGTGGAACCCGGCTCCAGGGAAGAGAGAGTCGAAGTCGATCAGATAGCCGGGGTCGGCCCCGGCGTACCCGTAGATCACCTGGTCGTCGTCTCCCACCCCGAACACCGACATCTCCGGAGCCGCCAGCAGCCTGATGAGGAGGAGATAGGCCGGGGTGAGGTCCTGGAACTCATCGACGAGGAGGTGCCGGCATCGGGATTGCCAGCGGGAGCGAAGCTCTGGGTCCCGGCACAAAGCTTCGATAGCTCCGTACACCTGCTCGGCGTGATCGGCCTCACCCGCCCGGGAGAGACCGTCCCGATACTTCCGGAAGGTGGCGGCGAACCCCGGGACGTCGTCACGGTCCGCCTCCACTTCCTCGGGGTGGCGGAGCCCGATGCGCACCTCGTCCAGGGCTTCGAGATAGGGGCCGATGACATCGGTGTTGGGGCGGGGCGGGGCGGTGGCGAGAGGTTCGAGACGGCGTCTCTGCTCGCGCTCGTCGATGAGGCGGAGATGTGGCGAGACCGTGCGCAGGATCTCCCATCCGATGGAGTGAATGGTGCGGACGTTGAGCCGCTCGCCATGAGGCAGCCGCTGCACCATCTCCCCGGCTGCCCGGCGGTTGTAGGCGAGAGCGGTGAGCACCTCCGGCTCGATCTCACGGTCCTCGAGGAGGTAGCGGATTCGGGCGGTCAGAACGCGGGTCTTGCCGGAGCCGGCGGGAGCGACGACCCGGGCCGGCCCCACCAGATGGGACACCGCATCGAGCTGGTCGGGTGCGAGGTCGGCGTCCGGGGCGGACGGTGGCTTCACCGGTGTCGCCGCGCCCAGTTCCACCGTCTCGTGATGGACGACCGTCCCGTCGAGGTCGAGAGGCTGGCGGGGCCCGCCATCGACCCACACCGGGGTGCCGTCACCGAGGAGGATGTCGGCCGGCCCGCCGAGAGTCCCACCGATCCGGGTCACCGCCTTGTGCGCCCACCACCACACCATCGGCTCGGAGCGAGCGTCGTACGAGTTGTGCCAGACCAGCTTGGTGAGTCGTTCCTTCGGGAAGCTGAATGTTGCGCCCAACTCGTATGGTGGCTGCTCGGTGGTCTCGGGATGGTTCAACTCCTCGGCGGCAACGTCGAGGACGTAGACGGTGGGGATGCGGCCGACGTATCGACGTTGCAGCTCGTCGACGGCATCGCGGAGCCGCCCGGGATCGGCGAGCAGGGGCCGGTCGATCACGAACCGATCCGCATGGGCCCACGGTGGTGGTGGGGAGTCTCCCAGCCCGACGACCACAGAGCGTCCCAGCTCGGGAGGACCTGGTGCTGTCACCCGATCCAGCGTAGGGCGGGGGTGGGACGGATCGACTCTGGCGACGGTGGGCGGCTCTCGACCTGTCATCTCCCCCCGTGACGTGCTCACCGGTGTCGGAGAGCACGTCATGTCCCACGTGTCGAGCTTACCGGCCCGCGCTTCGAATGTGATCGCACTCTCAGGTGTGCTCGACGCGGGTTCAGCCCAAGGTCACCTGCACATGGTGGGTGGAACCGTCATCGACGAGTTCCAGCTCCGCGCCTGGAGCCAGGGTGACGCCATCCATGCTCAGCGCGGCGACACCCCGGCTCACCCCGTCGGGGTTGGTGACCTCGATCTCGTAGCGTGAGGAGTGATAGCGGAACGAGATCCCGAAGCCTCTCCAGGCACGGGGTATGCAGGGATCGACCAGGAGGCGGGCTCCCCGGAGACGGAAGCCGAGGATCCATTCCACGCCGGCGCGGTACATCCACCCAGCGGATCCGGTGTACCAGGTCCAGCCCCCTCGGCCCACGTGGGGAGCCTCCGAATAGACGTCGGCTGCCGCCACGTAGGGCTCCACCCGGTACCGGTGGATCCCGGCTCTGGTGCTGGCATGGTTGATCGGGTTGAGCAGACCGAACAGCTCCCCGGCCCGATCACCGTCGCCCAAGGTGGCGAAGGCGATGACGGACCAGATGGCGGCATGGGTGTATTGGCCCCCGTTCTCCCGAATGCCCGGCAGGTATCCCTTGATGTACCCGGGGTCGACATCCCAATCGTCGAATGGCGGCGTGAACAGGAGGACCAGACCGTCCCCACGATGGACCAGATACTCCTCTACCGCATCCATCGCCCGTCGAGCCCGGTCGTCGGGGGCGCCGCCATGGATGACCGACCACGACTGTGCGATCGAGTCGATCCGACACTCGGGATTCACCGATGAGCCCAATGGCGTCCCGTCATCGAAGTAGGCGCGCCGGTACCAGTCGCCGTCCCATCCCTCCTCCTCGATGCTCGCCCGAAGGAGTAACGCCCCTCGTCTCCAACGGGCGGCGATCTCGGTCTCTCCCATCTCTTCGGAGATTTCGGCGAATCGCCTCAGGTTCGCGTCCAGGAACCAACCGAGCCAGACGCTCTCTCCTCGCCCCTCCCGGCCCACCCGGTCGAAGCCGTCGTTCCAGTCACCGGTCCCGATCAGGGGAAGGCCCCTGCTCCCCAGCATGGAGAGGGCCCGGTCTAGGGCGCGCCGGCAGTGATCGAACATGGTCCCTGCCGTCGGGGACCTGTCGGGGGTGATGTAGATCTCGTCCTGGCCGTCCGCGAGCTCCGGGCCCTGGAGGTAGGGCACCTCCTCGTCGAGGATGGCCCGGTCTCCGGACACCTCCACGTAATGGGCCACCGCGTAGGGAAGCCACAGGTAGTCATCGGATATCCGGGTCCTAACCCCCCTTCCGGTGGGCTCGTGCCACCAGTGGAGGGCGTCGCCCTCTTCGAACTGATGGGCGGCGGCGCGCAACAAGTGCTCCCTGGCAATGTCCCGCATGGATGTCACCAGTGCCATCACGTCCTGGAGTTGGTCGCGGAAGCCATAGGCCCCACCTGATTGATAGAACGCCGACCGTCCCAGCACCCGGCAAGCGAGGGTCTGATAGAGCAGCCACTGGTTGATCATCAAGTCGAAGGAGCGATCGGGGGTCTTCACCCGGACGGCGCCGAGAACGTCACTCCACCGCGTCGCCACCTCGGCCCTCACCACTTCGGGGTCGGTGCGGCGGTAGCGCTCGATCAGTCTGCGCGCTTCGTCGTGGTCCTTGCCCTGGCCGAGGAGGAAGACCACCTCGACTTCTTCATCGGGATCGAGGACGAGGGAGCGTTGGATGGCGGCACATGGGTCGTATCCCACGCCCACGGCCCCGGAGAGCTGCCCGGTGAGTCTCAGGGCGGCCGGGTCGTCGACGCTGCCATGTCTCCCCAGGAACTCCGCACGGTCGCCGGTGACCGTGACCTCGCCCGCCCCGAGGTCGGCGAAGGCCACCCGGTCACCGAAGTCGACGTTCCATGGGTTGCGGGCCAGCATGGCGCCGGTCACCTGGTCTCGTTCGGTCACGATCTGCATCGGCGAGACCGACCTGGTGGTGCCCAACACCCATTCCACGTAGGCGGTGACAGAGAGGCGGCGGCGGCGGCCGGTCAGGTTGCGGAGCCGCAACCGTGAGATCTTGATCGGATCCTCCAGCGGCACGGTCTGATGGAGGCGAAGGGCGATTCCCCTGGAATCGTGCTCGAACTCGGAATAGCCGGGGCCGTGACTAGCCAGATAGCCCGCGGCGTCGTACCGAATCGGCAAGGCCGTCGGCCCCCAGACCTCCCCGCTCTCCTCGTCGCGAACGTAGAGCACCTCACCGGGACGATCGGCGACCGGAT